>JBOFGC010000137.1:0-9502 GCA_051648945.1 Bacilli bacterium | reverse complement strand
CATTATTTGGAACAACTCATTACGCCCCTACGTAACGCACAGCTTGTGAAAAGCATTCGCGGTGCATACGGTGGCTATGTGTTAACGAAGTCGCCGGCTGAAATTAGTGTATATGAAATTATACGTACATTAGAAGGCCCGATTCTTGTAGTTGATGAAGAAGAACAAGACCAGGCTAAAAATCTACTATGGAATCGTGTGACGAGTGCTGTTCGTCAAGTTTTTCAAACAACGATGCTGTTAGATTTGATTGCACATAATAATCATAACGATCATATGTTTTATATTTAAGAAGGGAATCAAGAACAATGAATGTATTATATTTTGACTATGCTGCCTCTACACCACTGCATCCTGATGTGTTCGAAGCGATGAAACCGTATTGGTTTTCTCATTTTGCAAACCCTTCAAGTATCCATCAGTCGGGTCAACGTGCGCGCTATGGCGTTGAAACTGCACGACGTCAAGTCGCTTCGTCGATTGGTGCACATCCGGATGAAATTGTTTTTACAAGCGGTGGTACGGAGTCGGACAATTTAGCCATTATGGGCGTGGTTGCGGGAAAATCGGAACAACCGCTACACATTATTTCGAGTGCGGCGGAACATCAAGCTGTTTTAAACAGTCTTCGCGCAGTAGAAGGTATGGGTCATGAAGTGACGTACTTACAACCCGATGAATTTGGTTTGCATAGTGTCGAACAAGTCATAGCAGCAATAAAACCCAACACCGTTTTAATTTCCATTATGTATGTGAACAATGAAACAGGTGTCATTCAGCCGCTTACGCAAATTGTAGAAAATGTAAAGATGCGTCGTTCGGATATTATTGTGCATACAGATGCAGTTCAAGCGTACGGTGTGCATGACCTAAATGTTGGTTCACTAAACGTTGATATGTTGAGTGTGAGCGGACATAAAGTCGGCGCAGCAAATGGAGTTGGCGCGTTGTATGTTCGTAAAGGAACAACGCTAAAACCAGTGATTTTCGGTGGATCACAAGAACATGGATTGCGTGCAGGTTCTGAAAATGTACCAGCCATTGTTGGTTTTGGATACGTTGCAGAAATGATAGATAAAAATCGCGAAGAAATTTGTGAACGAATGTTTACATGTAAACAAATTCTTTTAGAGAAGTTGACGGAAAGTGAAATTCCTTTTAAAATAAATGGTCAACATACAAGTCCGCATATACTTAGTACTGCATTTTTAAGTAGACGAAGCGATATTCTTCTACAAATGCTCGACATGCGTGGCGTGAGAGTGAGTGCGGGAAGTGCGTGCACAGCAGGCACACTGCAATCATCACATGTGTTAGAAAGTATGTATGGTATCGGAGCAGAAGAATCGTACTGCACAATCCGTATCAGTTTTGGTCAAGAAACGATGTTCTCCGAAGTTGAAGACTTGGCAAATATTTTAATTACGATATTGAACAACTAGAAAGCAGGTGAAACGATGAATCCAAATAAAGGAAAACGCGTTGTTGTTGGAATGAGTGGTGGTGTGGATTCAAGTGTTTGCGCCTTACTACTGAAACAACAAGGCTATGAAGTCATTGGGATATTTATGAAGAACTGGGACGACACAGACGAATTTGGTGTGTGTACGGCAACAGAAGATTATAAAGATGTAGCGGCAGTATGTGGACAATTAGACATCCCTTACTACGCTGTAAATTTTGAAAAAGAATATTGGGAGCGCGTCTTTGTTTATTTCCTAGAAGAATCAAAGCGCGGTCGTACACCAAATCCTGATGTAATGTGTAATAAAGAAATAAAATTCAAAGCCTTTTTAGATCACGCGCTAGCGCTTGGTGCTGACTATGTCGCAACAGGTCATTATGCACGTGTGCTTCATAGAGAAGATGGCACAAAAATGCTTCGTGGTGTAGATGAAAATAAAGACCAAACGTATTTTTTAAACCAACTTACAGAGCAACAACTAAGTAAAGTACTCTTCCCCGTTGGAGAGTATGACAAACCAAAAATTCGAGAACTTGCTGAAGAGCATGGATTAGCAACAGCGAAGAAAAAAGACTCTACAGGCATTTGTTTCATTGGCGAGAAAAATTTCAAAGAATTTTTAGGGAAATTTCTTCCTGCACAGCCAGGTGAAATGCAAACGCTAGCAGGCGTTGTAAAAGGAAAACATGATGGTTTAATGTACTATACGCTCGGTCAACGTCATGGTTTAGGCATTGGTGGAAACGGTGAACCGTGGTTCGTTGTCGGTAAAAATTTAGAAAATAACGTACTTTATGTTGAGCAAGGATTTCACCATCCAGCGCTTTATGCGAACGAAGTTACTGTTGAAAGCATGAACTGGATTAACGAAGTGCCAAAAGAAGGGCAGCAATGCACAGCAAAATTCCGTTATCGTCAAAGCGATATCGATGTACAGGTGTACCCTCAAGCAGATGGTACTGTAAAAGTAAGAACAAGTGAACCTGTTCGTGCGGTTACGCCTGGACAAGCTGCGGTTTTTTATGATGGCGACATCTGCCTTGGTGGTGGAATTATTCAACAAATTGCCAAAGATGGCGAAGTTATAGATTGGGTTTGTTAAATTTTTTTGGAGAGTGAAGAGCAGTGTCTTGTTCTTCACTTTTCTATTACGTAAGGGGTGTTTTTACGATGAATAGTACAGACAAAGTGCTGCAATACATAGAAAATCAAGAGTGGGACAGCATTTATCCTGAATATGCAAAGTTTGAAAATCAAGAAATAACGGAAGTCGAAGTGTTTACCCTCATTGCGACGATGTACATAAAAGCGAATAATTTAGAAGTAGCAAAATTACTACTGCTTCATGCCCAAGAAAAATATCACAATGAAAGTCGCATTCACTACTTACTTGGTACGGTGTTGTATGAGCAAAAAGAGTGGATTGAAGCGTTTGATTGTTTTATCCAAGCCGTGAAAAATGGCTATGATTTTGCCGATGTGCATTTTATGATTGGCAACACATTGAATGCGCTCCATTCTTGGCGCAGAGCGATTCCTCATTTCATGTTTGCGCTAGAAAAAACAGAACAACCAGACGCGGAATTGCATTATGCATACGGTTATGCACTGCTTCAATGTGAGATGTATGAGCTTGCATTCGAGCAGTTAAGATTGGCACTACACATTGCACCAGACCATGGTGATGCTCACTACAATTTAGCTATTCTTTATGGTAAGCAAAATAACGCAGAGCAGTGCGTAGCGCATTTAAATAGTGCATTACTCGTAAATCCGCAACATGCGTTAGCAAAAGCGACACTTAGCGCGCTTCAAGAGTAACGAAGAAAGGAGGTGCCAAGTATGAGTTCATCCGAACAAAACAATGAGAACATCGGACTGTGGATAAGAGGGAAAATTGTTAGTTGTATGTTTCATAACGAAGAAAATCTTTATTCTGTTGTTCGTGTTGCTGTTGAAGAAACAAATGTCGAGGACGCTGAAAAAGAAGTTGTCGTTGTCGGTACATTTCCGCAAACATACACCGACGATTTGTATATGTTTGTCGGCGTAATGAAAAAACATCCACGCTATGGTGAACAATTCATCGCAGAACGATCAGAACGAAAACAACCGAGCACAGAAGAAAGTTTAATTGCTTACTTTTCGAGTTCGGTATTTCAAGGCGTAGGCAAAAGAATGGCAACAGCGATCGTTAAAAAACTTGGTTTGAGTAGCATCTCCTCTATTTTATCGAATCCGAAATCACTTGAGGGGATTAAAGGAATGAGTAGTGAAAAGGCGTTACTCATTCAAAAAGTACTTTTTGAACAACAAGGATTTGAAGAAGTTCTCGCCTATTGTAGTAAATTCGGCATCAGTTCGGCCATCGCTGCTCGAATTTATCAAACATACACCGACCGCTCCGTTGAAGTGTTGCAAACCAATCCGTATGATCTCGTTCGTAAAGTTGAAGGCATTGGTTTTCAACGTGCAGATGAGATTGCAGGTAAAATTAATGCCCAAGGTTTCATAAATGAACGTGCGCAAGCGGCGGTTTATTTTGCGCTTGAAAATGAATGTATTGGAAACGGTCATACGTACTTAACATTTGATGAACTATACCGCCAAGTCTATCCTTTATTAAGACAAAGACCAGGAGATTGGAACGAAGAAAATGTTCATACACTCTGTCAAAGTATGCAGGAGATTGGTTGGATTATTTGTTCAGAGGATAGGTGGTATATTCCGAGCCTTTATTACGCTGAAAAAGGAACCGCACTCGAGTTGTTAAAGCGTCTTGAAATGCCGAATGAAGATACGCTGAGTACAGCAGAATTGTTGCTTGCTATTGGCGATATTGAAAAGGAATTTGGTGTTGTGTATGAAGAGCGTCAACGCGATGCAATTCTTTTAGCACTCACATCGCGTTTTATGATTTTAACGGGCGGACCAGGAACGGGAAAAACGACCGTTATTCAAGCAATTGTTGAGTTGTTTATGCGTACTGAAAAAGAAAAAGGAAACACCATCTCACCGCGCAAAGACATCGTACTCTGTGCGCCGACGGGTAGAGCGGCAAAGCGAATGAGTGAATCAACAGGACTAGGTGCCTCAACCATTCACCGCCTTCTTGGATGGAGCGGAGAAACGTTTCAACACGACCATAACAATCCGATTAGTGGCAAGCTTATTATTGTCGACGAGTTCAGTATGGTGGATTCGTGGCTAAGTTATCAATTAATGCGTGCGTTACCAAATGATATGCGCATCATATTTGTTGGTGATGACGATCAATTGCCAAGTGTCGGACCAGGCCAAGTGTTACGTGATTTACTTGGAAGTCCAAAAGCACCGAAAGTCGAACTCACGCAAATCTATCGTCAAAAAGCGGATTCATCTATCATTTCGCTCGCCCATAGCCTAAAAGAGGGCAAGTTACCGGATGACTTGTTAGAGAAAAAAGCAGACCGTCTGTTTGTTGAGTGTAAAGAAGAGCAAGTGAGCGAACTTATTGTTGATTTATACAGCAGAGCACTTCAACGTGGGCATAGCACAAAAGACATACAAGTGCTCGCACCGATGTACAAAGGTAAATGCGGAATCACCTCGCTAAACGAGCAACTCCAAGCATTATGTAATCCATTAAAAAAACGGGAACTCGTATTTGGAGACCTAAAATATCGAGTTGGTGATAAAGTCAGTCAGCTTGTCAATCGTGCGGAAGACGACGTATACAACGGCGATGTTGGGCAAATTTCAGCCCTTTTTTACGCAAAAGAAAACACAGATAATGTAGACCAACTTGTTATCAATTTTGAAGGCAAAGAAATTACATACAAACGTAATGAATTTGGTCAAATCATGCACAGTTGGTGTTGCTCGGTACACAAGTCACAAGGAAGTGAGTACCGCATCGTCATCATGCCGATTGTGCGAAGCTACTTCAAAATGCTCCGAAGAAATCTCATCTATACAGGCATCACGCGCAGTAAGCAGTCACTCATCATGCTCGGTTCTGCCGATGCATTTCGTCGGGGCGTGGCAAGTAATGTCGAAGAGCGACGCACCTATCTCGGTCAATGGCTACACTATTTTGACACAACACCACCAAAAGAATGGGGAGCAGAAACACTCCAAATATCCATGGATTTTGAAGAAAGTTTTTCCCCTTTTGATTTTTAGATTTGTGGTCATACTAAGGGTGTGAACATTTTCTTCTACAGCATGTATAGGGAGAAACAATAATGGCGAAATTAGGAAGACATAGAAACTTTCTAAGGAGTCAGAAAAATGCTCACTTGCCCAAATTGTAAAAGTAAAGATTTAGGTAAAATTGGTGTTAACCAATATTACTGCTGGTCTTGCTTTATCGAGATTGCAGTATCAAAATCCACACTTTCCCTACATCAAGTTGAAGAAGATGGTACACTCAGTTCGCTCGACGACCTTTTCACAGAAGACGAGCGAAGTATACAACTTTAATGTGTGGTGAGAACGATGAGAAAAATGAAAATAGCACAACTTGCAGCATTAGGCGTAGGTCTTTCTGCAGCAATGCACTTCAATTCGCGCAAAGCGAAAAAACAAATGCACCGTGTTTTCAAAAAAGTAAAACGTTCATTGTTCTAAAATAGATAATAAAAAAGAATCCCTTAAGACGCACAGGTCTTAGGGGATTCTTTATTTTATTTTTTTACATTCTAATTTCAGTATAACTTTCAATTAATGTTCACAACCTACCAACATAGGTCTATTTTGGCATTTCATAACGTAACAAATTATATTAAAATAGATAATAGTGTAAAAAAAAGAAGGAGGGATGGCTATGAAAAATCAAAAATTATTCCGTACAGCGCTGTATATCGGTATCACGTTGCTTACGTTATGTACGATATACGTTTTTGTACAGTTATCACCAGTGTATGAGCCTGTACTAACATTAATAAACTCCATTATTTTCCCGTTTGGTCTGGCGCTTTTTATTAGTTTTTTACTTGTGCCACTCGTCCGTGGATTAATGCGTTTTAATATTCCAAAACTCGTATCGATCTTAATTATTTATTCATTTTTTATAATTCTTATCGTATATGGTTTGTACAAAGGAATTCCATTAATCATTGATCAAATCATTGATTTAAACAATTATTTACCACAATTTTTTGATACATACTCAACATTCATTAAACAGATGAATATCGAACTTGGTAATTTGTCATCTGGGTTAGAAGGTAATTTTCAAGAGTATTTAACAAAAGTAGAAGCGGGTTTGAATGCACTTCTTGCTTCGACATTTTCTTTTGTTAAAACACTTCTAAACTCTGTGTTGCTATTAATCGTTATTCCGTTTATCGTGTTTTACTTTCTTAAAGATACAGATGAGTTGATTGACGGTTTTTATTCACTCGTACCTGTAAAAGTTCGCAACATTACGCGAAGCTTTATGAGTGAACTTGGTGAATCACTTGGTAATTACGTACGTGGTCAGCTGTATGTGGCAACGTGTATTGGTTTAGCAGCAACGCTTCTGTTTAAGATTATTGGATTAAAATATTCGTTACTAATGGGTATCGCTGTTGGTGTAACAAATATTATCCCTTATTTTGGCCCCGTTTTAGGCGCAATTCCAGCGGTCATTATCGCGATTACGATGAATTTCAAAATGGTACTACTAGTAGTAATTGTTGTTTTCTGTCTCCAGTTTGTGGAAGGAAACATTCTAAGTCCTGTTATTGTAGGGAAAAAAGTATCGATTCATCCCGTCCTTATTATCTTCGCATTGCTTGCAGGAAGTTCATTCGGCGGCATTGCAGGTATGCTGTTAGCAGTGCCTGCGCTCGTTGTGTTACGTGTAATTGTGGATCATATTCGCAAATATACAAATTGGATTTGACGATTGCGAAAAGTTTCGGTAAAATACAATCGTACATAGATGCAAAAAGCGTCGACGGAGAAAGTAAACAATGCATAGATTGTCAAAGAAAGTGAGTTCCTGGCTGAAAAACTCATACATCTGCATTCTGTTGAAAGCTACTCCTGAGCGCAGACTAAACTCTGCCGGCTAGCTCCCGTTAAGAAGCTTCTCGAGGTGACGAATACAGAGATTGTATTCGTAATTAGGGTGGTAACGCGAACATAACTCGTCCCTTTTATAGGGATGAGTTTTTTTATTTTGTAGACAAATCTAAGGAGGAACTTAACAATGAAACCTTTAAAAGGCGCAGAAATTCGTAAAATGTATTTAGACTTTTTTAAAGAAAAGGGACACAGCATTGAACCAAGTGCAAGTCTCGTACCAATCGACGACCCAACATTACTTTGGATTAACTCAGGTGTAGCGACGCTCAAAAAATATTTTGATGGACGTGTAGTGCCACCAAATCCACGCATTACAAATGCACAAAAATCAATTCGTACAAACGATATTGAAAACGTAGGAAAAACAGCACGTCACCATACATTCTTTGAAATGTTAGGAAACTTCTCAATTGGTGATTATTTTAAAGAAGAAGCAATCACTTGGGCATGGGAATTTTTAACGAGCCCACAATGGATTGGTTTTGATCCAGAAAAATTAAGCGTAACGATTCATCCAGAAGATGATGAAGCATTTGCATTTTGGAATGAAAAAATGGGTGTACCAAAAGAACGCATCATTCGTCTTGAAGAAAACTTCTGGGACATTGGTGAGGGACCGAGTGGACCGAACACTGAAATTTTCTACGACCGTGGACCGTCATATGGCGATGATTTTTCTGATCCAGAATTATATCCAGGTGGCGAAAATGAACGTTATTTAGAAGTTTGGAATTTAGTGTTTAGTCAATATAACCATAATCCAGATGGTACATATACACCACTTCCTAAGAAAAACATAGATACAGGGATGGGTCTCGAGCGTATGGCTTCGATTACTCAAAACGTACCTACGAACTTTGATACAGATTTATTCATGCCAATCATTCATGCAACAGAGATGTTATGTGATGTAAAATATCGCACAAACAGTGAAACAGACGTTGCGTTCAAAGTAATTGCTGACCACATTCGTACAGTAGCATTTGCTGTTTGTGATGGTGCGCTTCCATCAAATGAAGGACGTGGTTATGTACTTCGTCGTCTTCTACGTCGTGCGGTTCGTTATGCGAAAATGCTTGGTATTGAGCGTCCGTTCATGTTCGAACTCGTACCAGTTGTTGGCGAAATAATGGAAGATTACTATCCAGAAGTGTTAGCAAAACGTGAACATATCGCGCGCGTAATTAAGAGCGAAGAAGTTCGTTTCCATGAGACGTTAAACGATGGATTAGAAAAGATGAATGAAATCGTTGCTGTTATGCATTCAGAAGGTCGTACAGAAATGAGCGGAAAAGATGTGTTCCGTTTGTATGATACATACGGATTCCCTGTAGAATTAACTGAAGAATATGCAGCGGACAAAGGTGTGAGCATTGACCGTGACGGATTTGAAACAGAGATGCAAGCACAACGCGATCGCGCTCGTGCGGCTCGTCAAGATGTGGATTCAATGCAAGTACAATCAGGTGCACTTCGTGAATATACAAAGGCAAGCACATTTGTTGGTTACAACACGTTTGAAGTAGTAGAAACAACTGTCGATGCAATCGTTCAAAATGGTGAACTTATCGAGATGATCGGTGAAGGTGACGAAGCACAACTTATTTTAGAAACAACACCTTTCTATGCAGAAAGTGGTGGACAAGTTGCGGATAAAGGTACAATTACATCAGACGGTGCAGAATTACACGTTCTTGATGTATCAAAAGCGCCAAATGGCCAACATTTACACCGTGTCGTTGTAGCTCACGGAGAGTTACGCGTAAATGAAAATGTAAAAGCAACGATTAATATCGAAGCACGTGCAAGTCTTGTGAAAAACCATACAGCAACACATTTATTGCATCGTGCGTTAAAAGATATTGTTGGCGAACACGTAAATCAAGCAGGTTCACTAGTATCTGCAGACCGTCTACGATTTGACTTCACGCATTATGGTCAAGTTACACAAGAAGAACTCGAGCAAATCGAACAAGCAGT
>JBOFGC010000136.1:0-2990 GCA_051648945.1 Bacilli bacterium | reverse complement strand
ATTTGCCGCCGACTTCCTTCAGATTCCACCTCACGGTGGACACCCTTGTCTTAAGCTAACGTCTACTACTGCCTTCGACGTTCAGGACTTGCACCTTAGAGATTACGCCCATGCTGGGCACACTTATAGACTCTACTATTTCACCCATGAAAGAGAGAGACGACTAATGCAATGTTAATACTACACTGCTTTTTTTATGACCTTTTTCTACATATTCATGTGCATCCGCAACTTGCTCTAACGTGTACACTCTGTCAATTACAGCTTTAATTTCACCCGCTTCAATAAAGAATTTTTGCTTTTCTTAAACCTGTAGCTGCAAAAACCGCTTTCCAACAGCGTCGAAAATTACATCATAAACTGCTCCTTTTTCTGTAAAATCCTCTTTTGTGCGCCCAAACCTGTTACTAAATTAAAATTTCCAGCGCTACATTCACCTGTCACTTCAGCACCAAAATATTTTGCTAGTTGACATCTCCTCCACCAGAGGCACAATTATACTATTACATGCTTACTTGATTTTCCCCTTATTTCAAGAAATGGTAAACAACCTAGACACAGCTAGATTTCCTATCCTAAAAACGCAATCAGGTGGCGCTATGACCGTTGCTATAACCTTGATTAGCTTTTTGGCGTTTAGTTACCTCGTTCATTAAAAAGGTTTCGGAGCTATACACGCTTTCATAACTGACCTTTTTTTAACTTCACCTCAGCAGCTGCGATCCTTTCGTCACTTAAAATTCGCATACTTCTAGACGGCGCAACATCGCGTATATGTTTCACTTTCACCAACCTTTTGTTTTAACTTTTAAAAATTTCTTGCTATTATAGCGATAAGAAGGGAGTTGAACAACGATGATTGTCTTTTTTGACGGAGAGTGCGGCGTTTGCAACACCGCTGTGCAGTGGATTTTTAACCACAATCCAAAAAGAAATATCTATTTCTGTGCGTTACAATCTGGAGCGGCTAAAGACTTTTTCGGTGACCATCATGAATCCCTTACTGCGCTCGATGCATTAGTCTGTTATAGTGACGGAACAACATACCACTCTTCTGACGCGGTTTTAAAAATTGCTTATACACTCGGTGGTATTTACCGCCTATGTTCTTACTTTTCGATTACTCCACAATTCTTTCGCAATGCACTCTACCGTTTCATAGCAAAGCGTCGTAACAAATGGAACAGCACTTTGGTCTGTAAAATGCCAGACGCTGAATTGCACTCCCAATTTGTTCATAATGTTCAAGAGATACGTAATGTGGTAAAATACTCTAATGCATCGTTACATTAAGGGGTGTCATCATGAAGAAGTATGCATTTATTATTATTATCACGCTCTGGTCTATTATCTTTTTTATTGCGTATCAAGCGGGCTTTACAAAAGTCCAACCACAAGACTTGTATTCTCTAATTATCAATAATCCGATGTATTTGAGCGTTACATTTCTTTGCTTATACAGTGTTCGGATTTTCTTTCTTATTCCAAGTTCCATGCTGATTGTCGTAGGGAGTTTTTTGTTTGATCCGATTAAGAGCGTTGTCCTATGTTTTATAGGTGTTTTAATCACTCAGTCTTTACTGTATGTGTTTGCACTTAGTTTTAAATCAAGTAAATGGCATCAAATAGTAATGGATAAACGGCCAAACGTCGTAAACTACATCCAGCAAAATCATGCACGGATGTTGTTTTTATTAATTGCTCTGCCTACCGCTCCTACAGATTTTGCCTGCTTTGCTGCTGCATCGACGGGTATGCGCTATCGTGATTATATGGTAAGTGTTATGTTGGGAATTATTCCTGTTCTAACAATTTATACATTGTTTGGGACATTTCTACTTAAACATACTGCACTTACGTTGTTATTATCGGTTGGATTTATGGGGGCTGTGTATGTGTATATTTCACGTTCACCGTCACTGCAAGGTTTTCGAAACGCACTTAAACAGTAATGTTGTGCGTTTTTTTTGTAAGAAGGTACGTTAGAATCCCGTTTGAAAACCCTCAATCTTTATCTGGTCATTTGGAAATTGCTTTTTAATGGAATCCAAGTATTTTATTGCGGTCATTTTATTATATTTTGTGTTCAATATATGTGCTTTTGATAAGTGAAAATCTAAAACGGTACTGTCCATTGCGAGGAGTTCGTTCACAGTCTGTAGTGCTAATTGATTTTCTTTTTCCATCATGTATAAAGTAACTAAACTATTTTTGAATCCCATGATGTCAGATTTAAATGGTTCTTTTTTTTCATCAACTTTTTCATATTTCCGTAAAAAATAGTGGACATTTTTTATATTTTCCTCATTCATCTCTAACACTTGATACGCATAATTTACTTTATTTTGTATGTCAGCCGCTATTACATACTGTTCGATGGCTGTTTCTGAGAATTCAACTGTGGTTAATTCTTTTTTATGTGTTTTGTAAACGTTAATCACTTCCTGAAAGTCGTTCAGGAAAAATAAGTTGATGATTTGTTGGTATGCTACATCATTTAACAATTGTTTATTTGTACTTTCTGTAAGAAGATTTAATGTTTGATACGCTTTTGAATAGTCCTTCAATTCTCGATAACTAATCGCCATTTGATAGGTCATACGCTCACCTAAACTACTAACTTTCTCCCAACTCGCTACCGCTTTTTCATATTCTCCATGATTGAAATAATTTTCCGCTTCCGATACATAATCTTTTTTGTTCAGTAATAGTATGGTTGTTAGGAGAATGACAACTACGATTTTCACTACCTTTTTACTCATTTTAATCCTCCTTATCAATTACAGATTTCAACGCTGGTTCTCTAATTTTGTGGGTCTTTAAGGATCTCGATGCCTTGTGCTATTTCCGCCGTACTAGCTTTGTCCCTGGCAACATACACCAAACCTGTTTTGGAATCAAATTCACTGTCGCCATCTTTTTCTTGAAAAAAGCGTAGCGTGATACCATTTTCCGGATTGTCAAACTCAACAAGTGCATATGTTTCATAC
>JBOFGC010000135.1:0-2168 GCA_051648945.1 Bacilli bacterium | reverse complement strand
CAGGCGGAAACGTGTGACCCCACAGGAGCAGCTTTACCGCGACGAGGAGGCACAGTGCCGCCCCACAGGAAAGCGGAGTTGCCTGGCGTAGTACCCCAGTTCCGCACAAACATACGCGATCCACCACTTATTTTCATAGAAGATAACCATGAACGCGAGCGTAGCCCTTTTTCACAACCCATGGATGACAAGTTTTTAACGCGACTATCACCACTTCGATGAAGGGTACGGAGAAAGGCAACGGAGACTCCCGTGGAATCAGGCGGAAACGTGTGACCCCACAGGAGCAGCTTTACCGCGACGAGGAGGCAAACGGCCGCCCCACAGGAAAGCGGAGTTGCCTGGCGCAGTACCCCAGTTCCGCACAAACATACGCGATCCACCACTTATTTTCATAGAAAAAATACCCCTAAATATAAAATATATGCATTAAGTCAAAGCAATTTGACTCCTAACCTTGACAATATTTGCACAGCCCCGTAAAATTATAGTTGAATGATTTATACATTCACATATTCAATACGAAAAAATTGTACACGCAATACATATGATGTACATAATGAAAAAAACGTATTCTATTAGAAACGAAAACAATTAAAAAGCAAAGAGGAGGTGAAGTTATGTTTACGTCAGAACTCATCATCTCTGTTTTGCTTACAGCTCTAATTATGTTCGCTGTTGGTTATTGGGTTCATAAAATGATGACCGATAAAAAAGTCCAAGGTGCAAAAAGCCAAGTTGAGCTAATTCTTGAAGATGGCAAAAAGGAAGCTGAAGCACTTAAAAAAGAGGCTTTATTAGAGGCGAAAGACGAAATCCACAAATTACGTTCTGTAGCAGAAGGCGAAATTCGTGAGCGTAGAACTGAAATTCAACGCCAAGAAAATCGTGTGATGCAAAAAGAAGAGAACTTAGATCGCAAAAACGATTCTTTAGACAAACGTGATACACAGTTGGACCGTCGTGACGACTCACTGAATAAACGACAACAACAAATTGAATTACTGGAAAGCAAAGTAGAGGAGACACTTCGACAACAAGAAGAAGAGCTTGAACGCGTTTCAAGTTTAACTCGCGAAGAGGCACGTGACATTATCCTCACACGAGTAGAGAAAGAGCTTTCCCATGAAACAGCGGTTATGATTAAGGATGCAGAGTCAAAATCGAAAGAAGAAGCAGACAAACG
This sequence comes from Bacilli bacterium, assembly GCA_051648945.1. Lineage (GTDB taxonomy): Bacteria > Bacillota > Bacilli > JBOFGC01 > JBOFGC01 > JBOFGC01. Next base: position 982 of record JBOFGC010000135.1, on the reverse strand, counting down.
TGCGCGTGAAATTCTTTCACTTGCTATCCAACGTTGTGCGGCTGACCATGTTGCTGAAACGACAGTATCAGTTGTTAACTTACCAAATGATGAAATGAAAGGTCGAATTATCGGACGTGAAGGCCGAAATATTCGTACACTCGAAACATTAACAGGTATTGACTTAATTATTGATGACACACCTGAAGCAGTAATTTTATCAGGTTTTGATCCAATTCGTCGTGAAACGGCTAGACTTGCTCTTGATAAGCTTGTTCAAGATGGACGAATCCATCCTGCACGAATTGAAGAAATGGTTGAAAAGGCACGCCGAGAAGTGGACGAACATATCCGCGAAATTGGTGAGGAAACAACTTTTGAGGTTGGTGTACACGGTTTACATCCAGACTTAATTAAGATTCTTGGTCGCTTGAAGTTCCGTACGAGTTATGGTCAAAATGTTTTAAAACATTCTATGGAAGTTGCATTTTTATCTGGCTTAATGGCTGCAGAGTTAGGTGTAGACCAAAAACTTGCACGCCGCGCTGGTCTTTTACATGATATTGGTAAAGCAATTGACCATGAAATCGAAGGTTCACACGTTGAAATTGGTGTGGAACTTGCATCAAAATACAAGGAACATCCTGTTGTTATCAATACAATTGCTTCTCACCACGGTGACACAGAAGCGACGTCTACGATTGCAGTTATCGTTGCTGCGGCAGATGCACTAAGTGCAGCACGCCCAGGTGCGCGTAGTGAAACGCTTGAAAATTACATTCGTCGTCTTGAAAAACTAGAGGAAATCTCTGAGTCTTATGAAGGCGTTGAAAAGTCATTTGCAATCCAAGCGGGACGTGAAGTGCGTATCATGGTTAAACCTGATTCAATCGACGACGTTCAATCCCATCGTCTTGCACGTGATATTCGTAAACGCATTGAAGAAGAACTGGATTATCCAGGACATATTAAAGTCACAGTCATTCGTGAAACAAGAGCTGTG
>JBOFGC010000134.1:0-1721 GCA_051648945.1 Bacilli bacterium | reverse complement strand
GAGTTTTTCGCGAACGATTTTTGCGTGTTTTTGCCATTTTCCTTTTGGAATTTTATCGGCTTTTGTTCCGATAATAATGGCAGGGATGTCGTGAAAACAGAGAAAGTCGTACATGAGACAATCGTCTGTTGTTGGTGGGTGACGTAGGTCGATGATGAGTACAGCTGCACTCAGTAGTTCACGTGATGTGAAATACGTTTCAATCATGCGTCCCCATGCTTCACGTTCTGTTTTTGATACTTTTGCATAGCCATAGCCTGGTACGTCGACGAAATGCATTTCGTCGTTGATGTTGTAGAAGTTCAATGTTTGTGTCTTACCTGGTTTTGAACTAATACGAGCAAGTCCACGTCGGTTAAGCAGTTTATTGATAAACGAACTTTTCCCTACGTTTGAGCGACCTGCTAAAGCAATTTCTGGCCATCCGTCTGTTGGATATTGTTCTGGACGTACGGCACTGATGACAATCTCTGATTTTGTTACTTTCATTTACTTTACTCTCCTATTAGTGCGTGAGTGAAAACGTCCTCCACGTGAGCGACCGAAATGAGCTCGATATCTTTTCTCACTTCTTGCGGAATGTCACGCACATCTTTTTCGTTACCGATAGGATATAGTACTTTGCGCAAGCCAGCACGATGTGCAGCGAGCGTTTTTTCTTTTAAACCACCGATTGGTAATACGCGTCCGCGCAGTGAAAGTTCGCCGGTCATGCCGATGTCACTGTCAATTTTGCGGCCGGTAATGCTTGATAAAATCGCAAGAGCAAGCGTTACGCCTGCAGATGGACCATCTTTTGGAACAGCGCCTTCTGGGGCATGAATGTGAAAATCATGCTCGTGAAAGAACGAAGGCGATATGTTGTAGTCCTCAGCGATGAAACGAACATAGCTGAGTGCAATGCGTGCGGATTCTTTCATCACATCACCTAACTTACCGGTTAGATGAATCGCACCTTTTCCTTTATAATAACTCACTTCGATTGGTAAAACATCTCCACCAAAAGAAGTATACGCAAGTCCTGTTGCCACACCGACACTGTTTTCATTTTCACGTTTTCCGTGTGTAAATGGTGCTGCACCAAGCCATTGATCTAAAACACGTTGCGAAATGATTGTTTTCGTCTTTTTGCCTGATACTTTTTGGAGTGCCGTTTTACGTGCAATCGTACCGATATGGCGTTCAAGTTGGCGCACTCCCGCTTCACGTGTGTAGTGACGAATAAGCGTTTGAAGTGCGTCTTTGCGCATTTCCATATCTGTTGCTTCTAACCCGTTGTCTTTTTGTTGTTTGGCAATTAAATAACGGCGTGCAATTTGTTCTTTCTCAAGTTCAGTATACCCACCTAATTGAATAATTTCCATACGATCACGTAAAGGACCTGGAATTGTACTTAATGAGTTTGCTGTGGCGATAAACATCACTTCCGATAAATCAAACGGTTCTTCAATAAAATGATCGACAAACGCTGTGTTTTGTTCTGGGTCAAGCACTTCAAGCATCGCGCTTGCAGGGTCTCCTCGCAAATCACTGCTCATTTTGTCAATTTCATCAAGTAGAAAAACAGGGTTTTTCGTTCCTACTTTTTTCATACTTTGAATGATACGACCGGGTTGCGAACCGACGTACGTACGACGATGTCCACGAATTTCAGATTCGTCACGCACACCACCAAGACTCATGCGCACAAACTTACGATCTAAACTCGTCGCAATCGAACG
>JBOFGC010000133.1:0-4375 GCA_051648945.1 Bacilli bacterium | reverse complement strand
ATATGTCTTTGTTTCATAAGCAAAATCTTCTTCTGGTTGGGGATATTCAAATCTAAACTTTGGACGTATATAATACCATTCTGCATTTTTATAATCTGATTTTGAATAGACAACTTCAATTAATGGAGTAATTCCTTCGATTTGATAAAACTCATGAAGTTGATCTTTATATTCTTCTTCTTCATCCACATACGCGACACCTATATGGCTTTTTGAACTCTCAATTTTTGCATTTTTCTCTTTTAAAAACTGAATAAACTTTTCGTTTGTTTCCTCTTTATCATATGTGATTCTATGTCTTATTTTCATGATTAATTCACTCCTACTTAAAAATAGTTTTCCTCGCTGCCTCTTTTAGTTCAGGATATTTTTTATAGACATTCTTTGCAGCTTCCCATATCCTATTTTTAGACAACTCTTCATAATTTGTTCCGTATGGAATTTCTTTTCTCCAGGCATTTGTAAAAATTTGATGTTCTGCTTTTATAACAGCTACACTAAGCATAGAGTTTTTATTTGAGATACCTAATCTCTTGGCTAACCTTTGCTCAATAATATGATGAGCTTCTAATTTTGTACCTTTTGTAGTTTTTTTCAACTGACTATATGGTCGAATCCCATATTTTGAACCGTATGCGAGATTTCCAAATCCAGTATTTTTACCACTAACTGGTTTTACATTAGGACGCCCAAACCCTCCACCACTGGGCATTGGACCAGAAAAAGATGCATGGTTTTGATTAAGTTGTTTCTCACCATTAGGATCAAAGTAAATTATTGGATTGTTACTAACATATGTATATCCATTCTGACTAATCGGTTCGTCTGCATCCCCAGGATATGGATCAAGCGAAATGAAACTTCCATTTTCAGGATGATAGAAACGGGCCTTTAAATAATACATTTCTAGTTCGCTATCATAATAGTACCCTGCATAACGAATTGGGTTTGAATCCGCAAAGTCACCTGTTTGACTTGTGATATTTCCGTATGCATCATACTGATACGTTGCGACTGTCGTTTTATCATTTGTAATGATTTCTGTCACATCGCCGCGATAGTTCGTGATGTAGTGATATACATTTGCCGCTTCGTTTGGTTTTTTTACAATGACAGCTATCGGCTGCGTGCCTGAACCATCCCATTGGTAATGTTTCGTCTCTATTACTACATTATTTTGTTTAATAACTTCCGTTTGTAGTATGTCCGCAACATAGTAATAATCGTGTGTTTTATTGCCTACTTTCTTTTGGGTACGTAAACCCACTTCATCGTAGCTGTATTTTGCGATGACTCGATTGTCGGTTTCTTTTACTGAAACCAAGTTCCCTTCCTCATCAAATACGTAGTTAAATCGTTCGTCCGACGTTAGGTTTCCATCCGCATCATATATGTAACTGAATCCATTCTTCTTTGTAACCTGATTATCATCTGTATAAGCTTCAAAAATGTCGGTTTGTATTTGATCTTTTTTCTCGATGGTTCTTGTTTTTCGATTACCGACTTCATCATACGTATAATGAACGGTTGTACCGTCTTCTAGTGTTTCTATTTTGAGCTGAGAATTCTCATCATATTCGAACTTTTTCATCCCCCACGGAGATGTTTCTGTTTTGATGTTTCCATTTGGGTAGTATGTATAGCTAAACAATTTCCCATGATCATAGCTGATTGAATGATGTCTACCTTTTTCGTAGTTTGTTGTTTTTTTATAAAGATTGGTTTCTTGCCTTAAATTGTCTACGATGTTTTTCACTTCAAGTATGTCACTGTTTAATTCTTCTCTACGTTCAAATGTACTTGCGAATAGAGGTTTTTCTTTCTGCTTGTCAGCTGATTTAATATTCTCGTCGTACGTTACAATTTGAAGGTCGCTCTTTTTTTCCGAATTGACATCTTTATAGTCGAACTTAACAAACCAATCATTGATTGTTGTTTCCATTGAATCAACAACATCTTTATTTGAAACATACTTATACGTAATACCAAGTCCATTGACGGTGTATTTATCTACACGATCAAAACTATCATAACCAAACGTTTTAATATAAGAATTTGTTTTATAGTTGATTAAATTTACTAATTCTTTTTCGTTATACTCATAGTCTACAAGTAATGTATGCGAATTTAACTTACTATCTTCAAATCTACCATTCGAATACGCATGTGTAAATACATTTCCAGATGGTGTTGTTTCTCTTGTAATACTCCCATCATCGTCGTAATCATAGGTGAAATGCATGCCTGGATAGCGTACTGATTTTGGTTGATTATTCTTATAGTCTGCGTATATTTTTTTGCGTCCTAGCCCATCGGTAAGTTCTGTGATATTTTCAAATAAGTCATATGTATACGAAGTGGTTGTACCTTTTCCATCCGTAACTTTGCTTAAATTTTCGTGCCAATCGTAAGTGTAGATTACTGGTACCTTGTAAGACTGTGTAATTGTTACACTGTGACTGGTATTCCCTGTCTCACGATCATCATAATCTAATTTTTGAATATTTCCATTAACATCTATTATCTCTCTTGTGCGACCGTATTCATCAAAGATTTCAATTGTTTCTTTATTATTCGAAAGCTTTGTCGTTCTTTTCATCAGCCCATCATATTCATAGCTTGTCGTTGTTCCGTCTTCATCCTTTTCTGTTACCAGAAAATTCGTTTCAGGATGATAAGTTAATGATATGTTATGAGTTGTTAAACTTCCGTCTTCTAGTAGATAATTCGTAGTTTGACTTAACAGATTCCCTTTATTATCGTAGCGATACGTGATTGTTTCTGGTGCCTTCTCTTCACTTCTCAAATCTTCTTCATCATTATTTGCAGTTTTGCTAATCGGATATGTACACTGACTACTTAAGTTAAACTTCGAATCGTACGCATATGTTGTTCTCCCTTCGCTACTTTCAACCTCCGAGACAAGATAACGTCCATTTTCAAATGTGTACAAGTAACTTGTTACTTTGCCATCTTCTGTAACTCGAGTCCTTAGCGTTTCCACTTTTTCATAGTGGGCTTCATCCTTGTTGTTTCGAGTTACCTGTAGTGATGTCTCATCATAATCAAACTTTATTACTTCCCCTTTTGAATCCGTAACTATCCACGCACTATTTTGATCATTGTATGTATGAGTGACACTGTCTTTACCGTCTGTAAGTGTTGTTTCGATTAGATGTCCATCCGAGTACTTAAAAGAAAGTGTTCGCCCTTCGTATCGAACTTTCTTAAGTAAATTCGTTACATCATCATATTCAAAGCGTACTGGACGACCAATATTTTCTCCTTGACGGTCTTGTTCTGTTACAGACACGAGACGCTGTTTTGTGTCATAAGTATAACGAATCAGGTTAGAATAGATGTCCGTCGTATGCGTAAGGTTATATTGTTTTTCATTTGATGTAGGACGTTCAAAAATCCATTTACGTTGATCTGGATTTGACATTTCATATGTCGTACCTATTTGTTTGATTTTCACATAGGGAAGAGAAATTGAATGCCATTCCTTTATACTCTCTTCATACATAAAAACATGTCTTGATCCGTCATCGGCCGTGTAGAGGAGATTGGATTTGCTCGTGCCTTGTTGAAGTTGTTCTTCAATTTTTTCATTACCCGAGAACGTCCATCCTTTGCCAAGTACACTTGATGATGTGCTTTGTGCATTGTATGTACGCTTGAATACATAATTAATGTTACCTCGAGTATACATTGATAAATCTGTAAATGTTCCAACAACATTCTGGTTTACTACATTTACACTTGCTATGCCATCACCAATCATATGCGTATTATACGTGTCGTATTTATTTAACCCAAGCATTGATTGTGTTGTAATATCCGGTGTCTGTGGTACTGTTAATTTACTCTCTCCCTGAGGATAAAGTGCGCTCATACGTACCCAGTAATTCTTTTTATCAGGGTACTTTCCACCTGAGTTTTTATACACTGGCGATGGGTCAACGGCTAGGTTTGTTCCTTTCCCATCTTTGTGGAGCAGATAACGTCCATTCGCAATTTCTTCATTGGTTGGCCAGATGTTCTTGTCTTTTGAATTCCATTCTCTTGCTTGTCCACCAACATCGAAACTCTCGTAGTCTTTGCCATTAAAAATCCAGATACGATAGCCTGTTGCTCCCATCATACCTTTCCACTTCAACTCAATACTTCCCGTTGTAGGATTGATGTTCGTTGTCGTTACAATCGGTTCGTTTGCTACAATGTTTCCTACTGGAATGTACGGCGTTGCTGCTTCTGACATTGCACTTTCGCCTTGGCTAAAGTTTGCTGTAACTCGGAACCAGTAGTGTTGCGTATTCGGATATTTTCCTTCCGAATTTTTATAGACAGGTAATGGGTCAATGCTCAGTTCATC
>JBOFGC010000132.1:0-2396 GCA_051648945.1 Bacilli bacterium | reverse complement strand
GATTCACTTGTGAAAAAGTGTGTGTATGAGCGCTTTCGGAAGTTGTATGGTGACGATGTGATTTGTATTTATGTGCCGATGCATCCAGAAAAAGAGCGGGAGCGGGGGTTTAATCCTGCGCAAGTGATCGCTGAATTTACACGTGTGCCGTATTGGAATGCGTTTGAGAAAACGGAAAATATTACGCAAGGATTGCAGTCTCGGAAAGAACGTGCGCAACTAGAGCGTGTTTTTCAACGAAATAATTTCGAGTTAAATCGAGATAAAAAGTATGTTGTTGTGGACGATATTTATACGACAGGAAGTACGGTACAGAGCATGCTGAAGGTCCTGCGAAATGAAAATGTGACGACGCTCGGTTCCTTCACCCTTTTTCGTGCCTAAACAAAGAACTTCATGCAAAAACTACATTTTTTGAAAAAAATGCCGATAGTAAAGTTAGAAAAGTGTATTAAGATTTTGTAGGGGGAACGATCGGTGGGAGAATTGTCGAATTGTCCAAAATGTAACGCTTTATATTTAAAAACAGAAGTGCGACGCGTATGTGACGCTTGCTATAAAAAAGAAGATGAGATGTATCAAATGGTGTATGCATTCATTCGTAAAAAGGAAAACCGTCAAGCAACGATGAGTGAAGTTTCGGAAGGTACGGGGGTAGAAGAAGAGGTTATTGTACGTTTCGTTCGTACTGGGAAACTAAAGGTAGTTGCGTTTCCGAACCTTGCATACGGGTGTGATGGCTGTGGAAATCCAATTCAAGCGGGCAGTCTTTGCGATAAATGTCGAAAAAGCATTGTGCAGGATTTGAAAGTCGTCCAAAGTGAAGAGGTGCGTCAGCAAGAATTGCATCGTATTCGCAATAAGACGTATCGATTAGAAGAATAATAGGGGTAGTTGAAAAAGTTTCACATTAGGAGTGATCGTATGAAAATTAATAGTTATGGTATGCATACAATAGCGCCAAACGTGCGAAAACAAGCATTACAGCGCGCAGAGAGTAAAGACCAATCATTTACGGATTCGTTGTCGATTTCAAAGAATGCACAACTTCGTGCAGAAGCGCCTGTACAAACAGAACGAAAAGAGCGTATGCAAGCGATAAAATTTCAAGTAGAAAATGGTACGTATAAACCGGATATGGAACAAACAGCAGTACATTTACTCCAGTTTTTTGAAGGTAAACGACCGTAAGAGGTGAAAAAATGCAAACATCAATCTTAGTGGATGTGTTACGCCGTCTATGTGATGTACACAAGCAACTACTAGAAACCGGCGTTGAAAAGCAAACAGCCATTGTTGAAGGAAACTTCAATACTTTTACAGAAGTGGTCAACAAAGAGCAAAGTTTGTTAGCGCAACTCACACAACTTGAAAAACGTCGTACAGAAGAAGTGTATGTTTTATTAACAGGCCGACTTTTTCGCGGGAACACGCCGACAATTAAAGACTGTTTACCCCAACTTCCTGTTACAGAACAGATGCAAGTGGAAGCGGTTTGTGAGGAACTATACGCCCACATTTTAAAATTAAAGCAGCTAAACGATTTAAATTTACAACTAATCAAGCAAAGTTTACAGTTTACGAACATGAGCTTAGAAATCGCACGACCGACACCGCGATTATCAAACTACAGTGCAACAGGAGCGAGCCGACGCCCAACAACAGGTAGTAGTTCATTTAACGTAAATGCTTAAAAAAAGGAGTTGAGTGTTATGTCAACATTTGGATCATTAGAAGTAGCGAAACGCGGCATGAACGCAGCTCAAGCTGCGATTAGTGTTGTAGGAAATAACATCAATAACGCCAATCGTCCCGGCTATTCACGTCAACGTGTCGATTTAGTTGCAGGAGCAGCTTTTCCACCGGTAAGTATGAACAGACCGCAAATTCCTGGGCAAATGGGCACAGGGGTTGAAGTCGGTTCGATTACGCGTTCTCGTGACCGTTTACTTGACGTGCAATTTCGTAAAGATAATAACAGTTTAAATTTCTATAATTCACGCGCCGAAGCACTTTCACGCATGGAAGATATTTTGAACGAGCCATCATCAACAGGTTTATCAAAAGTAATGGATGAATTTTGGAAATCACTTCAAGATTTAAGCGTAAATCCATCCGATACAGCGGCACGTGCAACGGTAATTCAACGTGCAAACGCACTTGCGGAGACGTTCAACTATTTGAACTCAGGTTTAGAAAGCATTAAGTCAGACATTAAGTTGAACATGGAAACAGGTGTCGGCGAAATGAACTCGATTTTAACGCGCCTGAAGCAAATTAACGAGCAAATTGGAGCGGTAGAACCGAACGGCTATTTACCAAACGATTTGTATGATGAGCGCGACATGTTGCTTGATCAACTATCAAACTACTTACCAATTGAAGTAGAAAACGTT
>JBOFGC010000131.1:0-3278 GCA_051648945.1 Bacilli bacterium | reverse complement strand
AGGGCCCAATGCATCGGAGTAAGGGGCCAATGAATTGAAGTAAGGGTCCAATGAAGTGGAGTAATGGCCCAATGCATCGGAGTAAGGGTCCAATGAATTGAAGTAAGGGCCCAATGAATCGGAGTAAGGGTCCAATGCGGTGAAGTAAGTGCCCAATAAATCAAAATAAACCACCAAACACCACCACCACCAAAAAAACCAAACAAAAAAAGTCGCCTAAAGTTCAGGCAACTCCTCTAAAAAGCTATACTTCCATTATAATAGGTAAAATCATAGGACGACGTTTTGTGCGGTCGTATAAATACGGTCCAAGAACATCGTTAATTTCATTTTTAAGTTCAGACCACTGTGTTGTGTTGTTCTCTAGTAATTCATGTAGAGATTTGTTAATAAGTTGTTGTGCTTCAGAAATCAAATCGCCACTCTCGCGCATATAAACGAAACCACGAGAAATGATATCAGGGCCAGCAACAATTTTTAATTGCTTCATGTCAATATTTACAACGACGATGACTAGTCCTTCTTCTGAAAGGATGCGACGGTCTCGGAGAACGATGTTTCCGATATCGCCAATGCCATTTCCGTCAATATAAACATTGCCAGATGGAATTTTTCCGACGATACTAGCTTCTTCTGCGCGAAGACCTAGAATTTCGCCATTGTCCATAATAAAGCAGTTTTCTTCAGGAATGCCACAATCTTGTGCGAGTTTCGCGTGCATACGTTGCATACGATATTCGCCGTGAATCGGCATGAAGAATTTCGGTTTCATAAGGCGTAACATAAGTTTTTGTTCTTCTTGTCCACCATGACCACTTGTGTGAATGTCGCTTAGAGAACCGTGAATCACATCGGCACCAGCACGATAGAGTAAATCGATTGTACGAGAAACACTAATTGTGTTGCCAGGAATCGGTGAAGAAGAGAAAACAACTGTATCGCCATGCTGAATTTGAATTTGTCGGTGTGTGCCGTTTGCGATGCGAGAAAGAGCCGCCATCGGTTCACCTTGGCTACCCGTACAAAGAATAACAATTTCATTTGCAGCGTATTTATTAATTTGTTTCGGTTCGATAAAAGTATCTTTTGGACACTGGATGTAGCCAAGGTTGTGTCCGATTTCAATAGCGGACTCCATACTACGGCCGAAAACAGCGATTTTACGATCATACATGACAGCTGCTTCTGCAACTTGTTGTAGACGATAAATATTCGAAGCAAATGTTGCGAATATAATGCGTCCTTCAACTTTACGGAAAATGTCATTAATGCTTTCACCAACACGGCGCTCACTCATTGTGAAGTTCGGAACTTCTGAATTCGTAGAGTCACTTAAAAGACAGAGAACGCCGTCTTTACCGATTTCCGCCATTTTTGTTAAGTTTGCCGGCTCACCAACAGGCGTAAAATCAAATTTGAAATCACCTGTATGAACGATTGAACCTTGTGGTGTATTCACGACAATACCGTACGCATCAGGAATGGAATGCGTCGTTAAGTAAAATTCAACACTTAGTTTTTCAAAAGAAATTGGATTGTCTTCTTGAATTTCGATAAGTGTTGTAGTACGCATTAAACCGTGTTCTTCTAGTTTGTTTTTCAACAAACCAAGCGCCAGTTTACCAGCATAGATAGGTACATTAATCTGACGAAGAAGATACGGAATCCCACCGATATGGTCTTCGTGTCCGTGTGTTACGAAAAGTCCTTTAATTTTGTCTGCGTTTTTTACGAGATAGGAATAATCGGGAATTACGTAATCAATGCCGAGTAAATCGTCTTCAGGAAATTTAATTCCTGCATCTATCAGAATGATTTCATCTTGATATTGAACAGCGTATGTGTTTTTACCGATTTCTCCTAACCCACCAAGTGCAAAAACTGCAACTTGATCTGCTTTGAGAAATTTCATTATGCACGCTCCACAAATTTCGAATTAAAGTCAGGATTTTCTTGCTCGTACGCTAAATGTGCTTCTGAAAGTTGTTGAACAAACTCAATGTTATAGTTACGGTCATTTAAAAAATTACGTACCTCAGCTTCCGTGTTTGCCGTCATGTAAAGTGTTTGTGTTTTTTCACGTACAGGTACTTCAGTTCTTACTTCTTGGAAAAATACTTTAAAAATCATTATTTCCGCTCCTTGTTATGTATATTAACGTAGAAATTACGTCATTTGATTTGTTATATGTTTAAATGTAAACTTATTTTCACAATTTATCAAGTGTCTATCTCTTTTTCAACAGTTATTCAGACAATAATGTGTTATTTCTTCGCGCCTACTCCTAGTGTATACTAGAATAATGAATGAAAACCGTGGGGTGATTAAAATGGAAAAGAAATTAATATTCTTTGATTTAGATGGTACGCTACTCAATAGTGAGAAGAAAATTACGAAAGAAGTAGCAGAGGCACTTCAAAAAGCACGAGAAAAAGGCCATACGTTAGCGATAGCGACAGGCAGAGCACCATTTATGATTCAAGAAATTATAGAAGAAACAGGAATTCAATCGCTCGTAACGTTTAATGGACAATATGTTTTACACGAAGGAAATGTTGTACATAGCCATCCAATCGATGAAGAATTATTGCATCAATTGGAAAAGTTCAGCACAGAACAAAATGTTCCGCTCGTCCATTTAGATGGAAAAGATATGCGCGCAAATATTAAAGATGAAACACTTATTTCAGATGTGTTGCAAGCAATACGTATGGATTTTCCAGGACACGAAGATCAATTTTTCGTAGGGAAATCAATTTATCAAACGCTCATGTTCGGTGAATTCGATGTTAGTGCACTTCGAGATACGTTCAAACAGCTACATTTTATTCGCTGGCATGAAAAATCCTGTGATGTTTTACCACTTGGAGGGTCTAAGGCATCCGGAATTGAACAACTTGCAAAACATTTAGGCTTCTCACAAGCTGATACGGTTGCGTTCGGCGACGGTTTAAATGATTTTGAAATGATGGACTGGGTTGGCGTTTCCGTTGCGATGGACAATGCGCATGAAGAGTTGAAAAAACGCGCGACACACGCAACAAAATCCTGTGATGAACATGGCGTTGCACATGGATTGAAAATGTTACAACTCATCGAGTAGTAAATAAAAAACCGAGCGACTAATCGCTCGGTTTTTTTTATTAACGGTCTAATGCAATACTGTTTTCAGGCGCTTTAAATGGATCGTCTTTACTTATACGGTCAAAAAACATAATCCCGTTTAAATGATCAATTTCATGCTGGAAAACAATACTATGTAGTCCGCTTAGTTGAAG
>JBOFGC010000130.1:0-2759 GCA_051648945.1 Bacilli bacterium | reverse complement strand
ACACTTACAGACTGTCGATACTTATCCCATTTTCCAGCAACCGTAATTGTATCGCCAACTTTAATTTTTTGTTTAAGGTACGGCTGATTGAAACAGACAGCCTTAACCGCTACAGGATGCGCGTACAACGTAAATGTTGTCCGCGACTTCCCTTTTTTGAACGTAGTATTTAGAGGAGGCGCTGTTACCTCCCCGCGAATTGTCACTTGCTCTTCGTGTGTCGCAAGTGATAAATCTTTTTCTTCAAAATGTTCATAGCGATACGGCGTGTGTTCAAAACAGTCCATAACGGAAAAAATGTTCATTTCTTCTAAATAGCGGGCATATTCCTCACCCACTCCTTTAATTTCCAAAACACTTTTCTCTGCTAGGTTCATTTTTATCACTCACCTGTAAATATTGTTTTTTCTAATCGTCGTGCTGTCGGCGTATTCGCAAGGCCACCACCCGCTGTTTCGCGTAACGTCGGACACATGCGCATCCCAACTTCTTTGAGTGCACTTACAACTTCATCTGGTGGTATCACACTACGAACGCCAGCAAGTGCTAAATCCGCACTCATCATCGCATTGCTTACCCCAACTGCATTTCGTTTCACACACGGTACTTCCACAAGTCCCGCAACCGGGTCACAAACAAGACCAAGCAGTCCTTTTATGGCAATCGCTAACGCATGTGCTTGTGCATCTAAATCATCCGTTCGTAAACTTACGAGCGCCGCTGCAGCCATCCCACTTGCCGAACCAACTTCTGCTTGACATCCACCTTCTGCTCCAGAAATGCTCGCATTATTCGCAATGACTAATCCAAATGCACCCGCCGTAAATAGAAAATCTACTTTTTGTTTCTTCGTAAGTGTGCGTTGTTTGCTCACACCATAAAGAGCACCCGGCACTACACCTGCAGAACCTGCTGTCGGCGTTGCACAAATTCGTCCCATCGCAGCGTTCACTTCATTTGTAGCCATAGCAGCTGCAACTGCTTGCAACAAATGCGGACCACAAAATGCATCTCCAGCTTCTATATAGTCCAACACTTTTGGTGCATCTCCGCCTGTAAGTTTTGTCGTGCTTTGTACACCTGCGAAACCTTTGGCAATTGCACTTTCCATCACCTCAAGTTGCGATTGCATCATGTTTTCAATGTCTAAAACAGTACATTGCATTCGCTCAGCTTCATGCTGCTTCATACGTTGAGCAACAGAAATATTTTGTTCTTTACATTGTGAGATTAATTCTTCTATTGTTCGAAACATAATTCCAACTCCTTCTACTCTGCAGCACAAATGACACTTGCTACATGCTCGATGTTCAGTATTTTTTCAATGACACTGTTCGGTATGCGTTGATCTGTCTCAATAAGCATGAGTGCTTCTTTTCCTTTTTCTTTTCTCGAAACTTCCATATGGCCGATATTAAAATCATCCTGCGCAAGCACAAGGGCAACTTGTGCAACGAGACCTGGAATGTCTTGATGAAAAATGAAAAGTGCAGGATGATCGCCTGTCAGATGAAAAGCAAAGGAATTCACTTCTACAATTTCGATTTTACCGCCACCAATGGATTGACCGACAACACAAAATTCTTTTTGGTTATTTCCGATAACAACTTTCACAGTATTCGGATGGTTCGGTGTTGCTTTTTCTTCGATAAATTTAATGTCGATGTTTTTTTCTTGTGCAATTTTTAGACTTTGAAGCATGCGCTCATCTTCAGGGTCGAAGTTTAATACCCCACTTACTAGCGCAACGTCTGTGCCATGTCCACGGTACGTATCTTTGAATGATCCGTATAAATGGAAATACGCATACGTAGGTTCTTCACCGAGAACAGTACGTGCCCATTTGCCAATGCGCGCCGCTCCTGCTGTATGCGAACTACTAGGACCAACCATAATAGGTCCGATTATATCAAATACACTGCGATATTTCATGATGTATATTCCTCTTTGTTGTTTTTTGTACTATGTATAGTTTGGTTTTGGTTTATCGTGCTTAAAAGTAGTTATTTATGGCATTTTCTATGAAAAATAATTGGGATACGCGTATCTTAGTGCAGAACTGGGGTACTACGCCAGGCAACTCCGCGTGCCTTTCGGGGCGGCCGTGTGCCTCCTCGTCGCGATAAAGCTGCTCCTGTGGGGTCACACGTTTCCGCCTGATTCCACGGGAGTCTCCGTTGCCTGTCTTCGTACCCTTCATCGAAGTTTTAATGGTCGCGTTAAAATCTTTCATCCATGGGTTGTGATAAGGACGGCTCGCGTTTATGGATTTTTTCTTTGAAGAAAATGCAGTGCTCGCGTATGTTTGTGTTGAGTTTTAGAGATTGCGTCGGACTTGGACATGTGCCTTGGGTTCCTAAAGAAAGCTATGTGTATTGTTTATCCGTGACTGTACAAATGCTATCCTAAACTACCAATACATTCTATACTTACTCGCTTGTGTTTATTGGTACTATTTCTACTGGCATTTGTTTTAAGAGCTTTGATAGGGTACCTTTTGTTCCATAGAACATAACCATGAACACTTCATCGAAGGGCACGGAGTTGCCCGACCAAATATCCAAATCTCCGAATAACCATACGCGAGCTCTCAATTCTTTTCATTGAACATAACCACGACGCGAGCGTAGCCTTTTTCACAACCCACGGTTGAAAAGGTCTTACGCGGGCTCATCACTTCGCAAGGGGAGGTGGAGTCAGGCACCGAAGACTCCCGTGGGACAAGGTAGCCAAGCAAGACCCCGCAGGAGCAGCTTTTT
>JBOFGC010000129.1:0-4988 GCA_051648945.1 Bacilli bacterium | reverse complement strand
GGTAAAATGTCGACGTCTTGCGCGATTCGCCACTGGTCCATCCACGAACTGAAATGATTGTCTGCTTGGACTTCAAGCGCGACCTCATCCTCATCTTCTTCAATGGCAACATTCTCTATTAAAAGTTCTTCGTCTGCTTGTTTGTTTAAGTACGATGTGATGCAGTCGCGCATACTGATTCCTTTTTTCTCAGCATCAGACATAATTTTTTGTAGTTTCTTCACTGTATTCGGATCGAGAACCATCCATTCGCCGTTCATGCGGATGAGGCGACGGTTGTTTTGAATCCATGATTGAAACTGCTTTTCATCGACGGACGTTGCACCAATACTCAAACGCCAATCAAATTGTACGAGCGTGTCCAAATGGAAGAAGCCGTTGTTGCTTGGTGTTTCGCCTTTGGTAACTGCTTTGAGACGCACTTTTTGACGTTTCAATTCACTCCACCAGTGCGGTAGAAGAATTGGGATGCGATAGTTTACAAACAGTTCGGCAGTTTCAGAAAGAAAGCGCCACGCCTCTGTTTCAGAAAGCAAACTGTTCATACGCTTCGTCTTTTCGTTACGCAGATACGGAGCGAAATTCATCCACTGATTCATCGTATCTTCTATGATATTTTCGTAGTTACGCAAACGAACGGGCAGTCGTTTATCCGGATTCCAAAACCACTCATCAGAGCGTTTGTCGTCTGTTAAGCGCAATAATATGTCGAGGTCCCAAAAGTCGCCCTCGGCCTCAGGTTCTTGCAGGCGTAGCCCGATTTCAAGTAAGTCGCCGCTTGCGGTAATGCCCATTTGTTGTTTCCATAGTTGTTCATTCGGTACCATTTCACTCGTCGCAATGGCAACGTGCGCTAAGCGTTCCGTTTTAAGGGTACTTTTCCACATACCTGGTAATGAACTGAGTAGTCGTGACTGTGTATCGTGTACTTTCTTCTCGATTGTTTCCTCGGTTTCACTTGCATGAAGAATAGGAATCATTTCTTCAAAACTTAAATACAAGCGCTCGTAGTAATTGATGGAACATTGGATAGCACTATGCAACAGTTCGTTTGCAACGTGAGAGAGAGACGGTTCGTGCCATGAAAGCTGTTTTCGCGTTTGTAACACATGCCAGTTTACGTCCCATTTGCCTGTTTCCCAAAATGGGGTAGCAGCTTCTAGCGCTGTAAGAATGGAGGCGGAATGTTCGCTCCATTGAATACGTAAAAACAAGTTGTGTTGTAGTTTTTTATATGACTCAAAAAACATATCAACAGGCACTAAAAAGGATAGCCATTCACTGGTTATCGTTTCGATTTCTCGGTAGCGGTCTGCCTGAGATAAGCTACCGAAAAGTTGGAACTTTACAGCTTCGGCTTCGTGTTGATCAAGAATGACGGGTTGTTCCACGGAGAGTTGAATGGCATTTTCAGTGGCCATATAATCAACATGAAAAGTAAAAAGTGTTGTAAATATATTCACGGAAGAATATTGCCTCCTTCTAGTTCTTCTCTTAGTGCGCGCATGCGTTTCGTGCGATGAAGTAAGCTCCACACATATTGCTCGTATCGTGTTTCTTGTTTCATTCGTTTGCATAGCGTCCGTATTTTTCGGACATAGCGATTTGCATAGTGATAACTTTGTCGTTTCTTTTCGGCGTACAATTTCTCTGCTTGATGGATGTAGTGAGGTATAGCGAGTTCAGGATGTTTTTGTTCAATGACTTTGAGTACGTCTTTATCCCAATGGACAATTTCAATGCCGCTCGCAACCATCAGTTGAACCCATTCCTCATAGCGGTCGTTTAGCGTTAAAAAGTGAGCATAGTAGTTGTAGCTGTAGGGTAGTAACTCACGACAAAGTGCAAAAAATTCAGTTTCAATATCAAGCGTGGACGCAAGGTGCGAATAAAAGCGTAAAAGTTCATTGATCGCATCTTTCAACTCTTGAGAATGCGGCATCGTTTTCACACACTGAACAGCACATTCACCTGTAGCTAAAATCCAAAACAACATGCGCTCTTTGCCGTAGTTCCCGTGAACAACAGAAAGAATGACATGTAAAATCGTAAGTCCATCTCCACCAAGTTGCTTTAAAAGTGCACGTGCATCTTCGTCCTCTTCATCAAAAAAGACACGCCAAAAAGAAGCGATTTGCTTTTGTTTACCACTTGTATGTTGTTCAATGAAAAGAAGGGTTTCATCTTGTGTACCTGAAACACCAACAAAACTTGCAATTCCGTGCCAAGCAAGTTCATTTGCAAGCGGTTGATCACTTAACAAATCACAGCAAATTTCATTCATACTTTCCTGTTCTTCTGGTGTTAGTTTTTGTGAATTAAAGCGTTCACAAGACTCTCTGATTTCATTCATCAAATTGTTAAGAGAGGTTTGAATGAGTCTTAAATTATACGTGTCTTGCGGCATTGCGATAATCGCCTTATTCACGTGCACTGCGACCGTCAGGAGCAAATACAATTCGTAAATCGGTTTACTTTCACACAATTCACGATAAGCAACACGAAAGCGAAGCACAACCTCTTCCGCAACTTCACGAATAAAGTAAATTTCAGCAAAACGATAGTACGTATGCGCAAGTGTACCGCGATTATTAATCGTTTCATCAATTAATTTACGCCACGCTTTCAGTGACTGCGGAACATCAACAATTGGACGATTACTATGCAGACGTTCAACCGTTTTCGGGCGTGTTATTGCATTACGTTCTAGTAACTCGTTGGCTTTCATCACACCGAGTGAAGAAAGATTTTGTTGTTGGCGTTTTTGTAAAGCGGTACGCCAACCACCGAGCGGATAAAAAGAGCTGTACATGTAAAAAAAGCTAGCTAGTATATGTATGCACGGTAACGTCCCTTGACATGAGCATGTCGATTCTGTAAGTTGCGAAACGGAGAGCATCACATCACGCTCACAGTGTTCTCGTTCGTCATACACAGTTAAAAGGACACCGTTCTTTGATTTTTTCGCATTATAGATTTGGCCATCACGATAAATGGCGTATGCGCGTTGATAAAACGAGTCATCACGACTAATTTTCGGCAAAACCCAATTCGCCATCTGTTCGCCGAGGTCTTTCATTTCTTGGTAAGACATCATCTCACGAATCAAATATTCCCGCTCCCTTCTATATATAGGTATCTTATCTAGCATAACGAACTTACGACAGAAAAGCTAGAAAACAAATGGATATACCTACAATTATTGTCAGATGAGAGGAGAATGAAACGTGGTGGGGGAGGATTTTCTTTTTGTAGTGGGGGAGAATGTAGTTTACTTTAACTTTACATTTATACTATTTGGTGGTGAAAATGCGAGACGATATACTGTTGATAGATAGAGTTTGTGGAAAACGAAAGGTGGTGAGGGAAGCGGTGGAAATGGACGACAAGATTCGAGAAGTTGAGAAGTTAATGGATGAGTTAGCGCAAGACCCTGGTGCTTTAGCGCGATATAGTGCAATGGAGCGTGCGAAGTATGACAGAGCGAGTGCGATTGAGTGGGCGAGACGAACAGGATGGGAAGAAGGATATGCAAAAGGATATGCAGAAGAGTGGGAAAAAGGTAGAGAAGAAGGCCGAGAAGAATCAAAAGTCGTAATAATATTGAACCTAGTACGTGCAAAAGCAGATATGGAGCTCATATGTAAAGCAACAGAATTAACAGAATCGGAAGTGAAGGCAATCATTGAGAAAAATAGTTGAAGGTGGTTAGCGCGTTAGAATGACTTGCGAGAAAGTAATATAGAAATATATGTAATTTGTAAGGAATGTCTCAGAAAAACATTTCGATGATCCTGATAATAAGAGGTGAGCTATGTGCGTAAATTAAATCCAATGAATGATTTCATTTTTAAGAAATTATTTGGAGAAGAAAATGGAAAAAGTCGTCTCTCATCATTGCTGAATGCTATTTTGAACAAAGAAGAAAATCAAAAAATTATCGAAGTCGAAGTTTATCAACCATTAGAATTGACACCGGAAGTAATTAATGACAAAATGGGCGTTTTAGATGTGAGAGCGAAACTCACAAACGGCACACATGTTAATATTGAAGTACAATTATCAGATAGAGGAAACATCGAGAAACGGGCCCTATGGTATTGGGGACGCATCTATAATGAAGGTATCAAAAAAGGTGAATATTACTCAAATCTTCCGAATGTAATTTCAATTTTCCTACTAAATTATAAATTGTTCGAGATACCCAAATACCATAGTACATTCCGACTAAGAGAAGATGAATATTATGAAAAAGTGCTTGCGAATGATTTAGAAATTCACTTCATTGAACATCCTAAATTTAGAGAAATCGAAGTGAAGAATTTTAAAGAAAACAAATTACATCGGTGGCTGGCATTTTTGACAGAAAAAATCAGTGTGAATGAACTGAAGGAGTTGATGGAAATGGATGACCAAATTCGAGAAGCGGAGAAGTTAATGGAATACTTATCGGAAGATCCTAATGTACTGGCGCAATATACAGCAAGGGAACGTGCTTTGTATGACAATGTGAGTTCAATTGAGTGGGCGAGAAGTCAAGGAATAGAAGAAGGGGAAAAAGTAGGAATCCAAAAAGGAATTAAAATAGGAAAAGAAGAAGGACGCGAAGAAGGTGTACAAGAAGGAATACAAATTGGACGAGAGGAAGGTGTACAAGAAGGAATACAAATTGGGCGAGAGAAAGCATTAGAAGAAGCACAAGTCGTAATGATTATGAATTTAGTTCGTGCAAAAGCAGACATAGCAATTATTCTTCAAGCAACAGAATTAACAGAAACGGAAGTGAAGAAAATCATTGAGAAAAATAGTTGAGGAGATTTATACGTTGTTGAATGAGTAGAGTTTAGTCATTCAACAACGTTTTTTTTAGTAGAGGTAGCGTTATTCCAACATCTATACGATTTGTTAGTGAAAGATGCAGCATATAGTGATGATAGACAGAGTTGTAGTTTATGGGAAATAATCTTCTATCCATTGAAGAAGTGAAG
>JBOFGC010000128.1:0-9383 GCA_051648945.1 Bacilli bacterium | reverse complement strand
GCATTTGCAGCAGCGAAAGCGGGACTCGCAAGTCTAACACGAACGCTTGCGCATGAAGAGGCTGAATTTGGCATTACGGTGAATATGATTTGTCCAGGTGATATTGTCGGTGATATGAAGGAAGAAGACATTTCAAAAGCAAAGGATGGCTTTGGTGAGCTCATTAGCCCGGTAGGAAGAGCGGGTACGGGAGAAGATATTGCACGTGCCGTTGGTTTTTTTATCGATGAAAACAGTGATTATGTAACAGGTACAATTCTTGAAATAAATGGTGGTTCGAATCCACTAGTAAAACATTATGTTCATTCCGTTTCAAAAAACTAAAGCAGCTTCCGCGTAATGGGAAGCTGCTTTCTTTTTAAACTTCGAGTAGTTTCTTTGTAAACGTCGTTAAAACTTCAGGTCCGTTTGGTCCGACAAAAATGTCATCTTCAATACGAACACCACCTACATTTGGCACATAGATGCCAGGTTCAATCGTAAACACCATACCCTCTTGAATAGGTGCAGTGTTCGTTCCGTCCATACTTGGTGGCTCATGAACTAAAACCCCAAGACCATGACCGATACGGTGTGGGAAAAATTCACCATATCCAGCATCGGTGATGACTTTTCTCGCCGTTTTATCGAGCATACCGAGTGGTTCGTTTACTTTCACAGCATTGATTGCAGCGGTTTCTGCAGCGAGCACTGTGTTGTATATTTCTTTTTGCTGTGCACTTGCTTGTCCGTAAACGACAGTACGCGTAATGTCTGAGCAATAGCCATCGACAACAACACCAAGATCAAAGAGTACGAAATCTCCTTTTTGAATCAATGTGTTGCCACTCACACCATGAGGAAGGGCGCTATTTGCACCAGATAAACAAATCGTTTCGAAACTCATTTGGCGAACGCCTTGTTGTTTAAGTGCAAATTCAATGTACCCGAGTAGTGAGAGTTCTGTTTCTTGTTCACTAATTCGCTCAACCCCAGTTTGAATGGCCCAATCCGCAAGTCGACATGCTTCTTTGATTGTTTTCTTTTCTGCCTCGTCTTTAATACAGCGCATCCCCATAAGGTAATTATCGATTTCTTCAAAGGGACAAGTAAGGTGCTGAGATAGCGTACGTTGACGTTGTAGTGTTAGATGTGTACCTTCAACTCCAAGTGTTTCAAGTGTTGATACGTTTCCAATAGACTGTAAAAGCAATTGATAAGGATTCATTTCATCATTGTACGTAATTACTGTGTATGTACCTTCTAAATGTTTAACAAAAGGTGCTTCCATTTCTGGACAAATAAAGATTGGTTTTTTATTCGCCTCGACCCAAATTGCGACAAAGCGTTCATGTGGATCGTAATAAAAATTTGTATAGTAAAAGATGTTCGCTTTCGATGTGATAAGAGCGGCATTAGTTGGTAATGTCGATTGTAATTGTTCTAAGCGTTGTTTATACATGGTTATCTTCCTTTCGCATTGA
Organism: Bacilli bacterium; assembly: GCA_051648945.1. Classification (GTDB taxonomy): domain Bacteria; phylum Bacillota; class Bacilli; order JBOFGC01; family JBOFGC01; genus JBOFGC01. The sequence continues at coordinate 7,920 of JBOFGC010000128.1, read as the reverse complement.
TTTTCTGTAGATGTTACTATAATGTTAAACTATAACAAACATTCATAACAAAATGGTTTACATAGTAAGTATAAGCAATTTTTTTATAACTAAACAAGGGAAATTTGGAGGAACTACAATGAAGGTAACATATTATGGACAATCTGTTGTCTCGATTGTGACAGAGCAAACGAAAATTTGTATCGATCCAATCGTACGAGGAAACAGTATGTATACGTTAAGTCATACAGAACAAGAAGCGGATTATATCGTACTTACACATACAAATAAAGAAGCTGTAGGCGATGTATTAAACTATGTTGCACATACAAAAGCGATTGTTATCGCACCAAAAGAGATGTCGACACTTCTTTCGTGGCACGGCGTCAAAACTCATAATCTCGAAGCAGGAAATAGTTATCGCTTTCCGTTTGGTACGGTTCACTTTGCAAGTGAAATTACTGATAACGGCGTAGCAAAAAATGGAGCGGGAATGTTCATTGAAATGGAAGGCTACACGCTTTATCATTCGGGCGTAGATGTTCAGTTTTCAAAAAATAAAGTGCTTCATCCATCGCTTTGTGCAGACGTTGCGTTTATTCCTTTGAAATCAGCCATTCAATCCGATGCAGACAGCAATGAAGAGTGGAGTCATGCGAAAACTGTGATTCCGATGTATTACCATTCGTTTGGGATGTTAAATGAAGATATGCAAAAGTTCAGAGAGCAGTTTCCAGAAGGTAAAGTTCTTCATCTTACGCCTGGACAACACTGTACGCTCCCATTTGATAAAGAAAGCGAGTAGTGAAATCAATGTCAACGAAACATGAACAAATCATTGATTACATACGAACGCTTTCCATCGGTAAAAAAATCTCTGTGCGTCAAATGGCAAAAGATTTAGGTGTGAGTGAAGGCACGGCATATCGTGCAATTAAAGATTCAGAAACGCGCGGACTAGTAAGTACGATAGAACGTGTCGGGACAATTCGTATTGAACAAAAAAATAAAGATAATTTTGATAAACTTACCTATGCAGAAGTTGTAAATATCGTAGATGGCACAGTGCTAGGTGGACGAGAAGGATTGTACAAAACACTATCAAAATTCGTAATTGGTGCAATGCAACTCGAGGCGATGAAAAAATACGTAACAAATGACAGTTTATTAATCGTAGGTAATCGTCCAAAAGCGCATCATCTCGCTCTAGATTGTGGTGCAGCAGTGCTTATTACTGGTGGATTTTTAGCATCAAATGAAATTGTAGCACTTGCAAATGAAATTAGCCTTCCTGTTATATCGACCAACTACGATACATATACAGTGGCAACGCTCATAAATCGCGCAATCTATGATCAACTCATAAAAAAAGACATTATAAACGTGGATGATATTGTCATTCATGTCGACGATACGAGTTTCTTGAAACTACAAGACACAGTTCAATCCTTTATAGAAAAAAATCGTGAAACAGGGCATGGACGATTTCCAGTCGTTGATGAACAAATGAAAGTGCATGGTGTCGTTACGAGTAAAGACATTTTAGATGTGAACGAACATACGCCCATCGACAAAGTGATGAGCAAACATCCTGTGACAGTTGAAGGCAACGTAAGTGTGGCGAGTGCGAGCCGGATGATGGTGTGGGAAGGTGTGGAGTTGTTGCCGGTCGTGGATAGCTATAGCAAACTTCAAGGCGTAATAAGTCGCCAAGATGTGTTAGGCGCGTTACAGACAATCGGACGCACAGCCCAATTTGGCGGAGAAACACTCACTACGCAAATTACGAGTGAAATGAAACCTCTCCATAGCGGTAAAAATTGTGAACAGTTTCTATTTGAAGTTGGTCCGCAAATGACAAATGCCCATGGTACGCTTGCGTATGGTGTGTTTACAACGCTCGTATCAGAAGCAACATCGAGATTGTTTCATCTCGTTCGAAAAACAGACGTTATTATTGAAAATATGACAATCTTTTTTGTGAAACCCGTTCAAATTGAAACACAATTAATTATTAAACCACGCATACTCGAAGACGGACGAAAGTTTGCAAAAGTAGAAGTCGATGTTTTTTACGGAAATGAAACAGTAGGCAAAGCACTAATCATGCTCCAAATGATCGACGAATAGAACATCAACATACGTTAGAATTCAATTGTTTTCACAGAATCTATCAATAAAACGCGAGCGTAGTCTTTTTCACAACCCATCGATGAAAAGTTTCAACGCGACCATCAACACTTCGATGAAGGGTACGGAGAAAGGCAACGGAGACTCCCGTGGAATCAGGCGGAAACGTGTGACCCCACAGGAGCAGCTTTACCGCGACGAGGAGGCACAGTGCCGCCCCACAGGAAAGCGGAGTTGCCTGGCGTAGTACCCCAGTTCCGCACAAACATACGCGAACCACCATATATTTTCATAGAAAAAGTATAGACAAAGTCCACATCTAGGATTAATATATTAGAATAAGTGGTCAGACCACTTTAAAACAATGCACCAAAAAGTAAGAAACACGTAGGAGAAGTATGCCAAACAAAGAACGCACACGCGGCTTTTTACAAACCGTCCATAACATTCAAAACTATATCGCCGAGCAAACATTAGAGCCAGGCGAAAAACTACCATCAGAACGAGAATTGACCGAAACATTGAGTGTAAGTCGCTCATCTGTACGAGAAGGACTACGCGCACTAGAATTGCTAGGAATAATAGAAACACGTGTAGGTGAAGGAACTTTCCTAAAAGATTCGAGTGAATTTCAAGTCGTTGAAATGCTTGGATTGTTCTTTTTACAAAGCGAAGATACATTGCTGGATATACTTGGCGCAAGAACAATGATTGAAAGACAAGCACTTGCAGAACTGCTAGACAAGCAATATCAGCATGTACAAGTAGAATACAGTCAAAACATCCATGATGTGCATGAACAGGTTGTTGGAACGATCGTTGCAACATTACCAAACCAAATACTCCAACGTATATGGCGCGTGCTACATCATTATTTCTCGCACTTGTCAATCGCGCAACCGACAGACGAAGTAGTGAGAGCATATAAAAATATCGTTAGCAATGAAAGCGAACGTGAACATGTAATAAAGAACTATGATGAAGTGAATCAGTACTATAGAAACTTGTGTCAACAGTCTGTGCAGTAGATGAAGTATAAGGCAGTTGTAGTAAATATGGCTGCCTATATTGAGGGAGGAAAACGACGTTGTTTAAGGATATCTTTTCAAAGAAAAAGAAGTACGCAACCGTAACTGTGCATAATAAAGATTCCGAAGTGCCGGAAGGAATTATGACAAAGTGTCCGAGCTGTAAAAAAATCACGTATTCAAAAGAATTGCATCGTGTGCTTAAAGTTTGTCCTCTATGTGATTATCATCATGTGATGAGTTCAACAGAGCGAATTGAGATGTTGTTTGATGAAGGTACATGGTGTGAAACAGAAGGTGGGATGCTTTCGAATAATCCGTTAGGTTTTCCAGAGTATGAAGCGAAACTTGAAGGTGACCGTAAAAAGACGGGTCTCAACGAAGCAGTTGTAACAGGATATGGCACAATTTGTGAACAACAGTGTGTTGTTGCAATTATGGATTCGCGTTTTCGTATGGGAAGTATGGGTGCGGTTGTTGGTGAAAAAATTATGCGTGCAATTTTACTTGCGAAAAGTAAGAGAGTACCGTTTATTATTTTTACAGCAAGTGGTGGCGCGCGTATGCAAGAAGGTACACTTAGTCTTATGCAAATGGCAAAAACAAGCGCTGCATTAAAAAGTTTAAGCGATGCAAAAGTATTGTCAATTGTTGTCATGACACATCCAACAACGGGTGGCGTGAGCGCGAGCTTTGCGTCGCTCGGTGATTACAATTTTGCAGAACCGAAAGCACTTATTGGCTTTGCGGGAAGAAAAGTCATTGAGCAAACGATCCGTGAAGACTTACCAGATGATTTCCAAACATCAGAATTTTTACTTGCGCACGGACAGTTAGATAAAGTTTTACATCGAAAAGAAATGAAACAAGTACTTGGTAGTTTATTAGAATTACACAAAGTAGGTGAAAATTAGTGTCGAACGTTGCGGATTATGAAAAACCAATAACCGATTTAAAAGCAAAAATAGAAGAATTAAAAGCATATGCTGCAGCAAATAACGTAGACTTTTCAGTTGAAATTGAGCAATTAGAACTTCGATTGAGTAAACTAGAAAATGAAATTCATCAAAATTTAACGGTTTGGCAACGTGTGCAACTCGCACGTCATGTTGACCGCCCAACGACATTAGATTATATAAACTTTCTCATCACGGACTGGTTAGAGCTTCATGGTGACCGCTGTTTCGGTGATGATGCAGCGATTGTAGCGGGTGTTGGGAAATACAAAGGTACGCCTGTTACTATTATTGGGCATCAACGTGGAAAAGATACGAAAGAAAATATTCTTCGTAATTTCGGTATGCCACATCCAGAAGGGTACCGAAAAGCATTGCGTTTAATGAAACAAGCAGAAAAATTCAATCGCCCAATCATTACGTTTGTGGATACGAAAGGTGCATACCCCGGTAAAGCAGCCGAAGAACGAGGACAGAGTGAAGCGATTGCACGCAATCTATTTGAAATGGCAGGATTAACAGTACCGGTTATTTGTATTGTTATTGGTGAAGGAGGAAGTGGCGGTGCGTTAGGTATTGGCGTTGGCAATTATATGTTAATGTTAGAGCACTCAACGTACTCTGTTATTTCTCCAGAAGGCGCTGCGGCAATTTTGTGGAAAGATGCAACACGTGCAAAAGAAGCAGCGGAAACAATGGGAATTACTGCACAACAATTACATAAATTAGGTGTCGTAGATGAAATCATTTCAGAAGTAAAAGGTGGGGCCCATAAAGATGTGGAACAGCAAGCGATCTTAATTGATGCCGTACTTGAGAAACATTTAACAAAGTTGATGTCACTATCAAAAGAAGAACTAGTCGAACATCGAATGAATAAATACTACAGCATCGGTGCACATGACAATGAAGTGTGCCAAGCGACGAAATAATGAGGTGAAGCCAACTTTCGAAACTTAAATTTTGAAAGTTGGCTTTTTTTGACAAATATCACAAAACGTTCATATTTTAATGATGAAAAAATGGTATTATTCCAAAACAATGAAGGAAATCATAGAAGAAAGATGTATAATAACGAATAGGCCATGAAAAATTGTCATACTAATTTCATCAGAAGAATTGTAAAATGGGTTTTTGAATTTGAAAACAAATAAAAATTTAACAAAAATTTTATAATTTCGTGAAAGCGGAAACAACCTAGTGTTTGTAGTATTTTTTTAAGATCTAAGTGCAAATTATATAGGGGGAAAAGATGAATTTGACACATGTTGTTCATTGTAACACTTCCAAAATCATGGTATTTTTTATTAATGAGTATAATCCCCGAGGTGAATAATATGAAAAGAATTGGTGTACTTACAAGTGGCGGTGACGCTCCTGGTATGAATGCTGCTGTACGTGCAGTGGTACGTAAAGCTATTTATGAGGGTCTAGAGGTTTATGGAATTTTCAACGGATATGCAGGATTAATCCGTGGGGAAATTAAAAAACTTGAGGTAGGCGATGTTGGTGATATCATCCATCGTGGCGGTACAATGCTTTATACTGCACGTTGCCCAGAATTCGTACAAGTTGAAGGACAACTTAAAGGTATTGAGCAATTAAAGAAACACGGCATTGAAGCACTTGTTGTTGTCGGTGGCGATGGTTCGTACCAAGGTGCTAAAAAACTTACTGAACATGGTTTCCCATGTATCGGAGTTCCTGGCACAATTGATAACGATATCCCAGGAACGGACTTAACAATCGGTTTTGATACGGCGTTAAACACTGTTATCGAATCAATTGATAAAATTCGTGACACTGCTACTTCTCATGAACGTACATATGTTGTCGAAGTAATGGGACGTCATGCAGGCGATATCGCTCTTTGGGCAGGTCTTGCTGATGGAGCAGAAAGTATTTTAATCCCTGAAGTGAATTTTGACATTAACGCTGTTATCGAACGTTTAAAACGTGGTGTAGAGCGTGGTAAAAAGCACTCAGTCATTGTTGTGGCTGAAGGTGTTGGAAGTGCAGTTGAAATCGGTGAAAAAATCCGTGAAGCTACAAACTTCGACACGCGTGTAACTGTTCTTGGTCACGTTCAACGTGGTGGTTCTCCAAGTGCACTTGACCGTGTATTAGCAAGTCGTTTAGGTGCTTTTGCAGTTGAACTATTATTAGAAGGCAAAGGCGGACGTTGTGTAGGTATTCAAGATAATAAGCTTGTTGACCATGACATCATTGAAGCGTTAGCTCAAAAACACACAATTGATCAAAAAATGTATAAATTGGCTCAAGAATTGTCTATATAGAAGATAGTAGCCATTTTAGGAGGAAATATAGAATGCGTAAAACGAAAATCGTATGTACAATTGGTCCTGCAAGTGAATCTATTGAAAAATTAGTTGATTTAATCGAAGAAGGCATGAATGTATGTCGTTTAAACTTCTCTCATGGTAGTCATGAAGAGCATGCTGCACGTATCGTAAACATCCGTGAAGCTGCAAAGCGTACAGGTAAAACAATCGCGATCCTTCTTGACACAAAAGGTCCAGAAATTCGTACACATGACTTTGAAGGCGGCGCTGCTGAGTTAGTAACTGGTAACACAGTTGTTATCTCTACAGAGCAAGTAGTTGGTACTGCTGATAAGTTCTCAGTATCATACGAAGGACTTATCGACGATGTTGAAATCGGTTCTCGTATCCTTATCGATGACGGTCTTATCGAATTAGAAGTTACAGCGAAGTCTGGTAAAGAAATTACAACGAAAATTCTTAACAGCGGTACTGTGAAAAACAAAAAAGGTGTTAACGTTCCAAACGTAAGCATCAAGTTACCAGGTATCACTGAAAAAGATGCACAAGATATCAAATTCGGTATCGAGCAAGGTGTTGATTTCATTGCTGCATCATTCGTTCGTCGTGCGGCTGATGTTCAAGACATTCGTGAATTATTAAAAGCAAACAATGCTGAACATATTCACATCATTCCAAAAATCGAAAACCAAGAAGGTATCGATAATATCGATTCAATTCTTGAAATTTCTGACGGCTTAATGATTGCTCGTGGTGACATGGGTGTTGAAATTCCAGCTGAAGAAGTACCTTTAGTACAAAAAGCTCTTATCAGCAAATGTAACGTATTAGGTAAGCCTGTTATTACAGCTACTCAAATGTTAGATTCAATGCAACGCAACCCACGTCCAACGCGTGCAGAAGCGTCTGACGTTGCGAATGCAATTTTTGATGGTACAGATGCAATCATGCTTTCTGGTGAAACTGCTGCAGGAACATACCCAGTAGAATCAGTTCGTACAATGAACAACATCGCTTGCCGTGTTGAGCAAAGCTTAAACTATGACAAGTTATACCGTGATCGTGCAAAAATGCATGCACAGTGCACAATCACTGATGCAATCGCACGTTCTGCTGCGTACTCTGCATTAAACTTAGAAATCGGTGCTGTAGTTGCTCCAACTGAGAGTGGTTACACTGCACGTAACATTTCTAAATACCGTCCAAAAGCACCAATCATCGCTGTAACATTTGATGAAGGTGTAGCACGTCGTCTTGCACTTGTTTGGGGTGTTCATACACGCACAACTGACAAAGTAACAAGCACTGACGATATGTTAGAAAAAGCAGTTGAAGAAGCAGTAGCAACTGGTCAAGTAACGAATGGCGATACTGTCATCATTACTGCTGGATTACCTGTTTCAAAAACTGGTACGACGAACCTTTTAAAACTTCATGTTGTTGGGGATGCAATTCGCCAAGCATAATGATAAGAAAAAAGGCAGCATTTCCTTTTAGGAAAGCTGCCTTTTTTCTATGAAAACT
>JBOFGC010000127.1:0-2364 GCA_051648945.1 Bacilli bacterium | reverse complement strand
TCAAGTTGCTCTGAGTCTACGATTTCCGCTATTTTTGATGCTAACGCTAAATCGTACGGTGGATATTGAAAAACAGAATATCCATTCACTTCTACTGCGTGAAACGCTATGTTCGGATGATAACTTGACAGGCGAAAAGGCATTTGTGACGTAATAAAATGTACACTATGTCCTCGTTTCGCCATTTGGATGCCGACTTCTGTTGCAACAACGCCAGAACCACCAACTGATGGGTAACACACAATTCCTATTTTCACAAAAAAACCTCCTAAAAAACGAAGGGAAAGCGCAGCGCTCTCCCTTAAAATTCAAAGCGTAAACTTTGTTCTGCATAAAAGCCTTCCGCATAGCTTGCTGTAATCTCTTTACCAAAAATTTTATCACGTGCAATCGTTGCATCTACATAATCCATAGTCAGCGGTGTGACAACACCGTCTGCTGGCATAAACTGTGATGCATACGCATGAAGTGCACTTCTTTTTTGTTCAATCGAACAACTTATATCCACATAAAAATCAGGCGTATGCACACCGTTTATACAATACAAAAAGTGATTGCTCACAACATGGGTATCGTTATACGATGTTTTATATTTTCGTATGCGGGCATTAAAAATCGCCTCGGAAACAAGATTTGTCGCCGCTCCGTGGTCTGGATGGCGATCATTTCTTGCAGGTGAAAAAACATAGCGCGGTTTGTACATTCGAATGATGTTTGTCACTTGTTGAATATACTTACTATGTAAACTGATTCCACGGTCTGGAATGTCTAGTTGAAGCAACTCTGAAATACCAAGCTTTCTAGCTGCATCTTGTTTCTCTTTTTGGCGCGTGTTCACATTCCCATTCGAAGACAATTCCGCATACGTTAAACAACAACTTACCATTTTATATCCTTTTTTACTATATTTCGCAATAGACCCACCCATTCCAATCTCACAATCATCAGGATGAGCACTAAAAATTAAAAAATCTGTGTCCCAATTTCTCATTACTTCCCTACTTCTAGTCCATTAGATGTTCAAGTCCATACACTAACGTTGATAGGTTTACTACTTTATCAACACACATCGATATTCCACTCATAAAACTACTACGATGAATTGAATCATGACGGATTGTTAATGTTTGGCCTTCTGTTCCAAAAATGACTTCTTGGTGTGCAACGTATCCTGGTAAGCGAATGCTATGAATTGGAATGCCGTGTAAATTCCCACCACGCGCTCCTGGAATCGTTTCTTCTTCATCTGGATGTCCTTGTTTTTTTTCTTTTTTTACAGCTGCAATCATTTCAGCCGTTTTCACCGCTGTTCCACTCGGTGCGTCTACTTTACGATCATGATGCAATTCGATAATCTCTGCATCGTCTAAATACTTTGCAGCCATTTGCGCAAATTTCATCATTAAAATCGCTCCAACAGCAAAGTTCGGTGCGATAATTGCACCAATTCCTTTTTCTTCTGCTGCTTCGCGAATTTCTTGAATGTCTTCTTCTGTAAACCCTGTCGTACCAACAACAGGTCGAACGCCATGTGCAATCGCAGATAACGTATGTTTTTTCCCAACACCTGGTACTGTCAAATCGATTAACACATCTGGTTGTGTCGCTTCAAAACAAGACTCAACATTATCAAAAATGGGTGCCGCTAGTTCTGGATACCCCGAAAGTTCGTTTAAAAAATTAGCTTCCTTTTGACGGTCAACAACGGCAACTAATTCAAAGTGTGGCGTGCGCGCTACCATCTGTACGGCTTCTTGACCCATTCGCCCGCGAAATCCTGATACTGCTACTTTAATTACTGACATAAAATCATCCCCTAATCTATGTATACTTCTACTCTCTAGAATAACGAATCAAAGCGAAGATTACAAATTCAAATTATCTTTGGCGCATATTTTTATAACATTCTAGCCTTTTTGATTGACTAAAAAATTTTTATCATATAATAATGAGAACAATACTATGTAGAAAGCGAGTACTTCTTATGCACGGAATCCGATTGAAAAACACCCTATTCATCCTACTCGGCACGGCCATTTTTTCTTTTGGCATCGTAAACATTAACATGGAAAATCAACTCGCTGAAGGTGGACTTACGGGAATTACGCTCATTCTCTTTTTCATTTTCGGAATAAGCCCGAGTATTTCAAACATTATTCTCAATATTCCTTTATTTATTTTAGGATGGCGTCAATTTAGTAGAACAAGTTTCATTTACACTTTACTCGGAACGTTTAGCGTTTCGCTATGGATTGTCCTCTTTTCGGCAAATAAAGTCCACCTCAACCTCCAAGACGATTTACTTTTAGCAGCACTTTTCGCAGGTGGTTTTATCGGGGTTGGACTCGGTATCGTATTTCGTTA
>JBOFGC010000126.1:0-2910 GCA_051648945.1 Bacilli bacterium | reverse complement strand
CTTCAACTCAAGTTTATCGTTATACTTGTAGCCAATTGTTTCAAAATCATTGTTCTTTTCGGAAGCTGAGTAGAATTGAGTACTACTCGCAACAAGAGATTTCGCAAGTCCATCTGTTGGTACATAAACTGTCTTTTCGTCAACTGTTGTACTCTTTTCATCAGTTGTAATCACTTCGCGCAGGACGTTAAACTCATTATCTTTCCTGTTATAACGCGTTCGTTTATTCTCTTGTTTTTCAGTTGGCTCTGTTACAACGAGGTCATTCCCCTCTTTTTTAAAGGAAACAACAGAACCCTTATTATCTGTGATGGTCCAGACAGTATCACCCGACTCATAAGCGTATGTATGACCAATTTCATCGCCAATTCGTCTTGAGCTGGTAAGCACTGCAGCTGTTTGCTTATCATCCTTATAAGTAAACGTCAATCGAAGGTTTCCGTACTTAATTACCTTAATGTAATCCCCTTCATACGAAATAATCTCAATCTTATTTCCTCGACCGTTTGCTTCTTTGATTTCTTTTAATTGTCCAGAAGCATTATAGGTAAACAGGATTGCGTTCCCAAAACGGTCGGTCATTTTATGGAGTCTCCATGCCTCTTTTCCGTCTGGTTCAAAATGCCATTTCAATTGATCCGGTGTGGAAAGAGTATAGCTTTGGTTACTTTCTTTCACCAGATTGTAATACGTGCCTACAGCACGAGAAAACACTTGCTTTTCCTGAGAATAAGGAAAACGATGTTTTGTTCCATCTGCATCCGTGTACATCACTTCGCGCAATTCACCCGTGTCCGATGTGATTTCTTGTAACTTTTCATTCCCTGCAAATGTCCAACCTTGTCCAAGGGCAGATGTTTCTTCACTCTGCGCATTGTACGTTCGTGTAAAGGCATAGCCAAGTACGCCTTTTGTCGCTAGTTCAAAATCAGTAAATGAACCGACAATATTTTGCGTAAACACATTTACATGCGCAGTTCCTTCACCAATGGTGTGCGATTCGTATGCACCATTTGCTTCCACCCCTAATTCCGGAATAATCTCAATCGGCTTTGTTGAAATTTCAGGCGTCTGTGTTGCAGTTAATTTACTCTCTCCCTGAGGATAAAGTGCACTCATACGTACCCAATAGTTTGTGTGATTTGGATACTTCCCACCTGAGTTTTTATACACTGGCGATGGGTCAACGGCTAGGTTTGTTCCTTTCCCATCTTTGTGCAGCAGATAACGTCCATTCGCAATTTCTTCATTGGTTGGCCAGATGTTCTTGTCTTTTGAATTCCATTCTCTCGCTTGGCCACCAACATCGAAACTCTCGTAGTCTTTGCCATTAAAAATCCAGATACGATATCCTGTTGCTCCCATCATACCTTTCCACTTCAACTCGATACTTCCCGTTGTAGGATCGATGTTCATTGTCGTTACAATCGGTTCGTTTGCTACAATGTTTCCTACTGGAATGTACGGCGTTGCTGCTTCAGACATTGCACTTTCGCCTTGGCTAAAGTTTGCTGTAACTCGGAACCAGTAGTGTTGCGTATTCGGATATTTTCCTTCCGAATTTTTATAGACAGGTAATGGGTCAATGCTCAGTTCATCACCTAAACTATCGGTATGAAGTGCAAAGCGTCCACTCGCAATCGACGCAGCACGTGGCCAAATGCCTTTTCCTTTTGTACTCCATGATGTTGCATTTTGAGCTGGGAACTTTTGATATTCTTTTCCGTTAAACACCCATACGTTATAACTTGTTGCTCCTGGCATGGGTTTCCACGTTAAATCGACATAGCCTTTTGTTGTGCCAATGTTGTAGGCTTTCGCAACTGGTGCATCGGGTTGTGGTATGCGATACGTCACGGCTACGTGTGGTTTATTTGTGCTGTTTGTGGCACTCACAAGTTTTTTCCAGTGCGTTTGTTTGTTGCCATTCGTGTGAAACTTGAATCCATAGTTTGGCGTGTTCGGGTCTTTTTCTACCCATTTCTTTACAAGGTCAGTCACTGAGAACGTCGCCCAGTTTCCTTTTGATACAGAAACAGACGTAAGATTTTTGGACGTTGGCTTCGTATTCCATGTTACAGACGATGCTTGCCAATCCGATGTGACTTGATCAAGTCATAACCCTGTCGGTGTAGATGAATAACTGTGCGCCACGTACACCTTCAGTTTTGCATCTGTCACTTCCATGCCTTGTAGAGCGCCAATTGGATGCTTCATAAAGCTGAAGTTTACACCCGTTGTGCTGTCATACTCTCCGACTTTTAAAATATATTGATTAAGGTCTTTGTCATATTTTGCAGAACTAGAATTATAGTTTTCGTTTGCATTCTTACTCATGACAAATGTATCAAGCGTCATTGTAATCGACGTCGTCGGGTCGATGTGTACAGGATACACACGCTCTTCATCGGTCAGCCATGCTTCGTCCGCTGAAAGTGTTAAGGTGTAACCACCTTCTGTCGGTTCGATTGTATACGTGAGTGCATCAGAAGACACATATTCCCCTGAACCTTCATCGTAGTTTGAATCGGTCATCACGGGACGCGGAAGATGAAAAACAGGTGTTTCATCGGTCAGATTTTCTTTAAAGAAGATTCCACCCTGGTCATCTTTACTTGCGTGTAATGTTGTTTTTAAGAAAAAAGTAAATGTATGTAGTCCTTCATATTTTTCTAGAATAAAATCCTCTTTTACCGAAGTATCATGAAAAATCGCGCGCAAATCCATGGATGGGAAAATCCCAGGATAGCGAAGTTCTTGCGTGTCTTTATTTGTATAAGTGGCTGTTACTTCGTTTGGTCTTACAACCGTTGTGCCGTCTGTTGCACTTTGAAGTTCAAACGCGATCGATGCATCGTCTTTGGAGATGGTTGCATACGGTTTTCCCTTTTGAAACGTTTGTGCATAAAT
>JBOFGC010000125.1:0-3524 GCA_051648945.1 Bacilli bacterium | reverse complement strand
ACGTATCGCTAGCATCGATTGTAGCAGCGATTACAAGCATGTTACTCTGCTGGTTCTCTAACGATTGGCAATACATCGGACTTATTATGGTATTAGCACCGTTTGTTATTTGGAAACATCGTGCAAACATCCAACGAATTAAAAATGGTACAGAGCCTAAAGCCTTCCAAAAAAAACGACCATAATTTGGTCGTTTTTTATTTCTCTATAGGATTTGTTAATTTTTGATGTAGTTCAGGATATGTTCTCGGAATGCGAATTGGTCGAAATGAATCTTTTTTTACTAAACAATGTTTACTACTTCCACTCACACAAAGAATTGAATTGTTTGCTTTACGGATTTCGTAAGCATACACAAAAGAAATGCCATCGTATTTTTGAAGCTCTGTCGTAATTGTAATATCATCACCAAACGTCGTTGTCGCATGATATTTCACCGCAATATCGAGCACCGGCACATAATAACCGTTTTCTTCAATCTCCCCAAGACGCAGTCCGTACGTATCAAGTAGACTCACGCGGCCGAGTTCAAACCACACAATATAACTCGCATGATGGACAATACCCATTGCATCTGTTTCCGCATATCGAACTTCAATTTGTTTTTCAACTTTCATCGTATTCCATCCTTTCTCCTTACGTAAAAGAAGCATAATTTTAACACTTATCCATAAAATTTAATAGATTAATAAATACAGTGTACGAGAAAGGTGTGTCAAAATGCAAATCCATGTTGTTCAAAAAGGACAATCATTAAGCGGAATCAGTTCTGCGTACAACACAACAAAACAAGAAATCATGACAGCAAACGGCTTGTCAGGTGAGAAACTAGCCATCGGACAAAGCTTACTCATTCCAATTACGGGGAGTTATTACTGGGTACAATCCGGTGATTCACTTTGGAAAATTGGCAAAAAATTCGGGATGACTTCTGACCAACTTGCCAAAATCAATAAACTAAATGCTTCTTCGCCACTTTCGATTGGCCTTCGTTTGTACATTCCACCACAACCAAAACAATCCATCCAAACAAATGGCTATGTCCAACCTACTTCTACAGTATACAAAGACGCGATTGTCAATGACATGAAAGATCATAGCGCAGCACTTACGTATTCAGCCATTTTTTCTTATGAAATGAAAGTAGATGGTACGCTTCAAGCTCCACCATTAGAACCAATTCTTAGTATTTCCCTACAAAACAAAACAATACCAATGCTCGTCGTTTCGAACATAGAAAATGGTGATTTTAGTAGCGAACTCGCACATAGCGTTCTCCAAAGTGTCGCTGTTCAAGAAAAACTCATCCAAAACATTTTAAAAGAAGCGAAAAAGAATAGCATGACCGATATCCATTTCGACTTCGAACGTGTCCTTCCCGAAGACCGCCTCGCATACAACAAATTTTTGCGTTTAGTAAAAAATTCACTACCACCAGGGTATACACTAAGTACAACACTTGTTCCAAAAACGAGCAGTTCACAGTCTGGCGTGAATTATGAAGCACAAGACTACAAAGCACACGGTGAAATTGTTGATTTTGTCGTCATTATGACCTACGACTGGGGATGGCAAGGTGGAGAACCGCAAGCTGTAAGCCCAATTGGACCTGTTGATAAAGTGATACAGTATGCGAAATCACAAATGCCCGCATCAAAAATTATGATGGGTCAAAATCTCTATGGCTTTGATTGGACTTTGCCATACAAACCAGGTAATCCACCAGCAAAAGCAGTCAGCAACGTCGGCGCAACAGACCTCGCTATTCGTTACGGTGCGACCATTCTCTATGATGAAAAAGCGCAAGCACCGCACTTTACGTATACCGATGAATCTGGAAAAAAACACGAAGTTTGGTTTGAAGATATTAGAAGCGTACGCAATAAAATGCAATATGCAAGTGATCAAGGACTTAAAGGGTTAAGTTACTGGAAAATGGGCTTATCATTTCCTGCGAATTGGCTCTATTTAACAGACCGCTACAACGTCGTAAAAAAAGGGTAACAAAAAAGAGACGGTCTCCCCCACGAGACAGTCTCTTTTTATGAACAACTATGTTTTTCTGTATAATTATAAAGCACGAGTGTTTGTTCATTCTCAATGACATCCAAACCAATCGTTACTTCAGCAAGCGCTTTGTGTAGATTTGGTGTAACAGCAATTTCTAACCCATCCACACTGACCATAATGTCTGATTGTTCAATTGGTGCAAACTGCATTTCGAGTTTCGGTGCACAACAGCTGTCATGTCCTATGAACTTTAAAACACAAGAAGGGTAATTTTCCATTAAATTCAGTACAAATTGTTTCGCTTCCGTCGTAATTTCCAACTTTTCCGCCCTCTATTCGTAAAATTTCCCTTTATTTTACCAATAAAACGAAAAATATGCCACTTTTCACAAGTTAGAACATTCGTTCTGTTTCTTGAATTTCTAACAACAACGCTTCATTTGCACCACTCCGAGCACGCTCTAACCATACGTTTGCAATGTCGATATCGATGATTACACCATCTCCTGTTGCATAGCTTTTCGCTAGGCGTACCATTGCTTCTGTGTTTCCTGCTGATCCACTTACAGTATACCAATGAATGCTTTCCGCGCTCTGTCCTTTGTTCCGATAGATTTCACCAACCGCAAGTGCTGCTTCATGATCGCCTTGTTCTGCGAGCCATCCGTATAAATCGAGTGCTGCATCTTCATTTTCTTCCACACCTATGCCATTTTCTAGACATTTCGCAAGTTCATACGTCGCATCTCTATGCCCACGCTCATACCCAAATTCGAAATAATGACACGCAAGCGCACTATCTTGTGCTACACCTTTGCCTGTTAAATAACACAATCCAAGCAGATAACACGCTTCATCATCGCCACATTCAACAGCACGAAGGAAATATTCCGCACCTTGTTTGTCGTCTTGTTGTACACCAATGCCAGCAAGATAGCATTCACCAACATAGCGACACGCACTAGCCCAGTCTTCCTGTGCAAGTGTCTCAAGTTCCTTGAAATAGTTAACAATATCTTTCTCCTCTGATTCTCTTTCCATATTTAAACGCAACCAGTTGATCTTTGCTTCAACTGAGCCCATGTCCATCCCTTGACGATAAAAATCAATCGCACGTTCGCTCTCACCGAGGAATAAACATAAATCCGCACAAATTCCCGCTGCATTTTCATCACCAAACGTTAAAGCGCGTTGGAAATAGTCAAAACTTTGCTCAATTTCACCGATTTGAAACGCTAGTTGCCCTAAACTGTTCGCCGCGCCTGCATGTTCATAAACCAGCGCTTCCTCGTACCAACGCAAACACTCCTCCATATTCCCATTTTCTTCATACAGAACACCAAGCGCATACATTGCATCGCTATGTTCATACTCCGCACACATTGTAAATATCTCAATCGCATCATTTTCACGATCGTTTTCTAAATAGAGCACACCAAGGTTGTACGCACTATCCCAGTCTTCAAGCGCCACACCCTCTTGTAAACATAAAATTGCGTCGTCCATTCGGTCTA
>JBOFGC010000124.1:0-2548 GCA_051648945.1 Bacilli bacterium | reverse complement strand
CTGAACACGCTACTTAAATAAAGTGCGATGTCCAGCTTTTTTGGTTATACTAACGGGGTGCAACATCTCGTTGTCAACATAGGTAGTGTATGGTAGTCTAATTAAGGATATAATGATAAAAATGTAATTGATTGGAGTTTTGCAAATGTCAACATTACCAAATTGCCCAAAATGTAATTCAGCGTACACGTACGAAGATGGCATCATGTTTGTTTGCCCAGAATGTGCAAATGAATGGTCACAACAAGCAACAGATGAAACAGAAGAAGTAATCAAAGACGCAAACGGGAACGTGTTAGCGGATGGCGATACAATCACTGTCATCAAAGATTTAAAAGTAAAAGGTTCTTCGTCTGTTATCAAACAAGGAACAAAAGCAAAAGGGATTCGTCTTGTGTTTGATTCACCAGACGGTCATGATATCGACTGTAAGTTAGAAGGCTTCGGCGCGATGAAATTAAAATCAGAATTTGTAAAAAAACAATAAGATGAAACCAGTTGCGCTTGATGCAACTGGTTTTTTTAGAAATCGGAAGTAGGCGGCATAATGATAAAAATAGAGAAAGTTACTGAAAGAAATATGGAACAACTCCATTCCTTGAAACTGCACACACACCAACAAGATTGGATAGAGACAATAGATGAATGTCTAGAAGAAGCTGCGCAATCTCCGAATTGGTGTCCAGTTGCGCTATATGACAACGAGGTACTTATCGGTTTTGCAATGTACGGCCGTTTCGCAGATGAAGGTATAAATGGACGCGTTTGGTTTGACCGACTACTCATAGACGCTGCAGTACAAGGCAAAGGCTATGGAAGAGCATGTGCACGATTGTTACTGCTTCGTATTTTTGAAAGTTATCAAGATGATATCGTTCATTTAAGTGTGTATGAAGAAAATGAGGCAGCGATTAAGTTATACGAAAGTATTGGTTTCCGCTTCACGGGAGAAGTAGATACGAAAGGTGAAAAAATGATGACGATACATCGGTCAGAATGGAAGGGAATGGGATTTTAAATCATCTCTGCAACGGGAGGTTGCTAAATTTGTAAGCAGTGGATGCTAGAGGAATGCCATCATTTTTCGTATGCTAACAGTAAAGGAAGGTGATCTGTTCGATGTTTTCTAAAAAAATATACGAAATACGTAAAAAACAAAACCTTTCCCAAGAGCAGTTCTCGGAAAAAATTGGTGTGAGTAGACAAGCTGTAACAAAATGGGAACTTGGTCAAACGTATCCGGAAGTGGAAAAATTAATTGGAATTAGCAACACATTTGGCGTCACTTTGGATTGGTTATTAAAGAATTCGGATTGTACGAAAGAGGAAGGCAAGAAAGAATTTTGTTCAGATGAAGAATTAATTCAATTTGTTCTTCTTGCAAAACGACAGACGTACGCAGCGGGATTAGGCAAAGAAAAACCAATTCTTCCCGGTATGCGGTCATATGTGTATAGGGAAGAAGAGTTCACATACAGGGACAATTATGTAGGAAATGAACAATTTTTCGGATCAGAAATCGTTTGGAAACAGAAGCAACCCATTTGGTCAATGAACTATGCGGGAAGAGTCATTGGCGACCCATTTTCGGGAGAATTTTTGAAAGACGCGCTACGAAATGGAACAGAAACACAACCATATCGAGGTCCGAAGTTCTATCAAAATGGAAATTGGACGTATATATGCCAGGTTGATGGTTCGATGAATTGGTTTCAAGGAACAGAAGAAATTCTCTATAATGGTGAAACAACATATGTTTGTCAATTTCACGGTGGAACGTTGAAGTGAAAAAAAGCGCATGGCCTCTAATGGATTTCATTTGAAGCCATGCGCCTTTTTTTACCTAATTTCCTGTCATCATGACACGTTAAATTCTACATTTTCATACATATAGAGTAGCGTACGTTGTAGGATGACAAACACCTGATGTACAGAACCGTTGAGCAGATGTTTCGAAAACGACATATACCTTAACCAGAAGTTTTTCTTTCCCTTAAAATAGAAAAATTGTTAGCAGTAGAACATAGTCATGAAAGCGAGTGTAGTTTTTTACAACGCATGGATGAAAGGTTTTAACGCGGCGTCAAATTCCGAGCGTAGTAATACGACCACAAAACAAGTGCTAGAGACTGAAGGTAACATTTTCTTTTCATAGACAAAGAAAGGATGGGTGTACATGGATTTAGGGAGTTTTAAGCGCAATGAATCTCCGCACTTTATTGCGAACAGCCAGTCAGAATTGAAAGTGGAGTACTTCGATCCGAGAAGTACGAACAGTACTGAGACAAAATGTTCTCCGAAAAATTGTGGTACAGACCATACAAATTCACCATGTGGAAGTCAAATCATTTGTACGCCTGGACCGATGGGGCCAAATGGTGCAACAGGTATGACAGGTGCAACAGGAATAATAGGATTGACTGGGATATCAGGAGGGACGGGAAATACCGGAGTAACTGGAAATACAGGAAGTACAGGTGGAACCGGGATTACAGGAAGTACTGGAAATACAGGTATAATTGGTCCAACCGGTGTGACAGGAGCTACA
>JBOFGC010000123.1:0-5817 GCA_051648945.1 Bacilli bacterium | reverse complement strand
TCGACCCCTACTACTATTCATTCGTCACTTATTGCTATTCATTCGGCACTTACTTCGATTCATTCGGCCCTTATTGCGATTCATTCGTCACTTACTTCAATTCATTCGACACTTACTCCGATTCATTCGTCACTTACTTCAATTCATTCGACACTTACTCCGATTCATTCGTCACTTACATCGATTCATTCGGCCTATACGCCACTTTCTCCTATCATAAATGACCGATATACTTTCAATTCCACAATAAATAACGTCAAAACCCCCGACCAAACACGGTCGGGGGTTGACGTTATTTTTTAGATGGTCGCAAGAAACTAAACAGTGCGCCCCATGAGAACTTCGCGTCATAGCTAAACATAAGTTTGCGATAAACAGTTGCTCCAAGTCGAATAAGGATAAATGTATAAACGAATTGCGCAAGCATCGAAAGAACAAGCATAATTCCTTGTAATTTTCCTAATAAAACGCCTGAAAGAATGATATAAATTCCAGCACCGGGTAAGAATGTCAAAAGTTCTTTTAACGGTGTGAAATCTGATGGTGCCATCATTGAAACGGAAATGAAGAAGCCCGTCATTGGAATAATCATTGCAATGAAATTTAAGTTTTGATAGTCTTCAACTCGGCTTACGAATGACGAGAACATTGTGTGAAGGCCCGCTGTGAAAATGGTTAATGTAACATAGGCAATTAAAAAGACACTAATTGCTTGGAACGAAAGCGCTTCTTGAATCATTTCTACCATGTCGTTACCTTTAAATAGTTGAAACGACGTTAAAACTGCGCCCATCAAAATGACAATTTGAATCGTTGCTACAGCGATCATTGCACCAATTTTTCCGAACAGATATTGGGTTGGTGTAATTCGAGTGAATAGTGATTCCGTTGCACGATTGTTTTTCGCAGAGATGAAACTCATCGCTAGCATTTGTGGATAGACCATTGTAAACATGTACAATAGGAACGAGAATGCTAAATTGATAATTCCATTTTGAACGAGTTGATCGTGTTCTTTATCTGATAATACGGACGTGAACGCGCTTGTTGGTGGCGTAGACATTTTTTCTACGATATCGTCTGGTAAGTCACTTTGAAGAATGGTTTGATTTTTAACAAGGCCGTCAACGAGCGCGACCATTGTCATTTGTAACATTTGGTCTTCTACATCATCTACATATGAGATGCTATACCCATTTTTACTTTCCGTGATATGAAAGGCCGCTTGCACATCTTCATCAATAATACTGTTTTTAAATGTACGCTCATCCCATTTATCTTCATAGGAAAATTCATAGTTTTCTTCAAAACTTTTTAACTGCATAGAAACAGGTAGGCTCGTTTCATTTACGACGATAATTTTATCTTTATGCGCCGCTTCTTTTTCACTCATATACATAAAGAAGCCATAATAACCAACGATAAAGAGGATAAGAACGCCGAGTGTTATCCAAAAACTTTTTTCTTTCAATTGAGAGCGCATGCTATACGATAAACTTAACATCCATGGATTTTTCATGCTTGTTCACCTACCGTTTCGATAAAGATTTCTTGCATCGATGGATAAGCAATACTAATTTCGTCCACATCGTTGCGCGTCGAAAGTGCGCTTAATAATTGTTGGTATTCTGACAGTGTCGCTATTTTTGATAATTGGCCGTTGTCTGTCTTACTGAAGCCTGGCAAAATGTCTTCTGATGTGAGGCGAACGCGTGCATAGCGATAGCCGAAACTTTTTTTAATTTCACTAATGCTACCTGATAACGCTTCTTTACCGCGCTGAATGAGGAATATTTTATCGCAAAATGTTTCAACATTTTCCATGCGATGACTTGAAAATACGACGGTACGCCCCTCTTTTTTCAAATCAAGGAAAATATGATGTAATTGTTCGGCGTTGACTGGGTCAAGGCCACTGAAAGGTTCATCGAGTACGATAAACTCTGGGTTATGAAGTAGGGCACCGATCAATTGGACTTTTTGTTGATTTCCCTTGCTTAATTCGCCTGCTTTTTTCTTTTTGTATTCCATAATATTAAAGCGTTCTAACCATTCGTCAATCGCTACTGTTACTTCTTTTTTACTCATGCCCGAAAGTTGGCCGAAATAAATGAGTTGGTCTACAATTCCTTCTTTTAAAAAGAGGCCACGTTCTTCTGGTAAATAGCCCGTTGTAATGCCTGATTTACGGAAATCTTCGCCATTCCATGTAATGGAGCCACTCGGCAAATCATAAATGCCAAGGAGTGTACGTAAAAACGTTGTTTTTCCTGCTCCATTTCGCCCAATAAAACCGAGCACTTGACCCTTTTGTAGTTCAAAAGAGATATCATTAAGCACTTGCACAGAGCCGAAATGTTGACATATGTTTTCTACTTTTAACAAAACAATCCCTCCTTAATTCATTCACTTATTTTACCATATTACAGATGTTTATCTGTGTATAATATTTGAATATTTTGTATTTTTATTGTAAAAATAATTTCTGTTATAGTAAAGATATACTTCAGTTACGAAAGGACATTCCTATGATTAAAACAGAAATTATCGCAACAACTTTAGATGACTTAGATGCAATTGTAACGGGCGGTGCTCATCGGATCGAACTTGTAAGCGCTCTCTCAGAAGGCGGATTGACGCCTAGTTACGGGATGTGTGCTCAATTTCGACAATCCCGAATTCCGGTGCGTGCAATGATTCGTCCCCATAGTAATAGCTTCGTTTACTCGCCACTCGATATGCATGTTATGCTAGATGATGTAGCAATGGTGCGTGATATGGGGCTTGATGGCATTGTTGTTGGGATGCTCACGGAGAATGGCGACATCGATGTCTTGAATCTAGAGCGCATTCTCGCGGTAAGTGGCGATTTGAATGTAACGTTTCATAGAGCCATTGATGATTGTAATGACCCTGTTGCTGCTGTTAAGTTGTTAAAACAATATCCTCAAATCGCGACAATCTTAACTTCAGGTGGTCCTGGAATTGCTTTCGACAATAAGGAAACGTTAAAACAAATGGTACTTGCTGCTGACGATGCGTTTGAAATTCAAGCAGGGGCAGGAATGAATGAAAGTAATGCCCAAGAAGTTGCTACATATTGCGGTGTGCCTGCCATTCACTTTGGTACTGCTGCAAGGCCAGAAAAAAGCATGACACGTTCTGTTTGTAGCTCGCGCGTACAACGCCTTGTGTCCGCTACAAAATAATTCTCGAAGCCACAAAATACACGTTATTTTGTGGCTTTTTCTTGCCAAAAAACCTCGCCATTCCACAGTTGTGTACTCTCTGCTATCCGACTGCGCATTTCGCTACTTTCTAACAAATGAAAGAAATTGGCCGTTGGTAAATTGGCTAAGTCGTGTTTTTTTATTAAGCGATCTAAATGAACACGCATGGAATCGACATTCGACGATTGATTGCCCGTTGTCCCATGATAGGCATACAAAACGCTCGCAATCGGAACACGTTTCGGCAATTTGTGTGCCATAGCCCGCAAATACAAGTCCCAATCCCAATAGTGTTTCATAGAGACATCTAGACCCCCTAGTTGTTCGAGATAATGACGATTGATTAAACTTCCACTTGGTATAAACGTTGAAAAAGTACGCATATACTCTGGCGTTGTGTGGTAGCTGAATAAGAATCGCGATGTTGGTATTCGAATACCCTGTTTCCACTCGTACGTAAACAATTCTGCGTCTGCATGGAGAAACAATTCCCCTTGTGCATGATTCAACATACATTCAATGTGTTGTGGCACTATGAGGTCGTCGTCATCGATAAACATAATCCACGTACCGGTCGCAATGGATAATCCTGTTCTGCGAGCGGCAACATGTAGTTGGTTTACTTTATGATTCAAAATGGTAATGGGTAAAGAACTAAACTCTGATTTCAGCTCGGGAATTGCTTCCCCTGCATCGTTTACGATAATAATTTCATACGGTGCAACGGTTTGTTGTTGCAGCGCGTGAAGTAATTCCCGTACCATTGCTTTTCGATTGTATGTTGGAATAATAACAGAAACTTTGTTTGTCATCATAAAATTCACTCCTTTGTTATAATTTATCATAATATTTATAATTTTTAAAAATTAGTGTATAGTTTCTTACTAGAGAGAGTTTTATTTAGGAGGAGTATTTTGAAAACATTTAAACGCATATTCGTATTAATTCTATTACTTATTTCGACACCATCGTATGACGGATTGCGCACCTACGCAAAAGTTTCCACTATCCCACGAGAGGCTGTGCTCACAGTACCAACTTTAGGTGTCTCACCTATCACTATCAGCAATAAACTACTTACTGGTGAATTGTATGTTCGAGAGGAATTTAAAGCACTGCCTTATAAATTTCCGATGGACTGGCGTACAAATCCGTTTCCAAACAACAATTCGTATCCGACTTATTTGCACAGTTTGAATATGATTAGTTTTTTAGCCAGTGGATATGAAAATAATCCGAACCCGGCATACTTACAGCTCGGAAAAAAGATCATTTTGGATTGGCAATCACAAAATGTACCAGTAGCCAAAGCAAAACACAAATATGCATGGTATGACGCGACTGTTGCGAATCGGACAATTGCTCTCAACCATTTTTGGTATGTGTATGCAAAAGTTTGGCCAAGAGATGTGCAATTTAACAAAACAATGGAAAAGTTACTATCACTTCACGCGATGGAATTATACAAAGATGCCAATTACTCGTTTAACGACAATCACGGCATCTACCAAGACCGGGCATTACTTACAATTTCCTATTTTTGGCCACAGTTGGATACGAATTTACGCTATCGTACGCGCGCGATGGAGCGTATCCTTGATCAGTTAAAGTTTCAAGTGAGTCCGACTGGCGTTCATCGTGAACATAGTCCAAGCTATCAAAACTTAGTCATCCAACTTTTTAAAAGCATCCGAAACTACTTAGCGTTGTTTGGGACAAAAGAGCCAAAGCTTGATTCAGCGATTTATAATATGGAAAGTGTGTATGCGCAGTTTATTACGCCGACTTTCAAGTTGCCGCCAATTGGTGATAGCAATCATTCCGATTTGCGTACACTTGACGCTCGTGGATACGATAAAAATTCACATCCCTACTATAAATATATCTTAAGTTTAGGCAAAGACGGCACAGCACCTCCACTTGATTTTGCGGATATAGACGGTGGCTATGTGATATGGCGCGACTGGTGGAACGAACCAAAAAGTTCTTATTTCCTACTTACAACAGCTGCGCATTCTACGACACATAAACATGCAGATGATTTGTCTTTTTTTTATGAGTATGACGGTGTTAACTGGTTCACAGATGGCGGGAAATACTTATACGGTTCAGACCCGTTTCGTTCGTATTTTGTCAAAGGGTTAAGTCACAATGTAATTGCTGTCGACAATCAGATGTATGATATTAAAGATAGTATCGGCAATACATTTATCGATCAATATGATGTGACCGATACGTATAAATTTGCGCGCGCCCATCATACGATATATCCTGGCGTAACGATTACCCGTAGTTTTCTATATGTAAAAGAGTCTCAACAACTTCTCATTTGGGATGAGGCGACGAGCGAGAGTGAACATACATACTCGCAACTTTTTAACTTGGGTATTGATGTAAAAAGCAGCCGAAAATCGCCTTCAAAGTGGGAACTTACCCATGCACCAAGTAGCAAAAAACTAGGTATGACTGTTCTTTCTGGTTCGTACACAACCTATTTTTATGATGGTCTTACAAATCCAATTCGCGGCTTTGCTTCACCTGATTATTTAGTAAAAAAACCAATTCAACAACTTGAGTTTAGTAAGAT
>JBOFGC010000122.1:0-2244 GCA_051648945.1 Bacilli bacterium | reverse complement strand
TCATGCTATACACAATCGCACTACTGTATGCGCCTTTTGGTGAAGTTGAAAACAACCAATTCTTTCGGCCGATTACTGTATTCTTAATGGAACGTTCGCTTCGATTATTGTCAATTTCCAAACGACCATCTAAGAGGTACGTATTCAAATGGGCCCATTGATTGAGGCAGTAAGTAATCGCTTTACCGAGTGCACTTTTCGGCAACATCGTTGTGCTCTTTTGGAGTAACCATGTATGAAACTCTTCTAAAATGGGTGCACTTTTTTCTTGGCGTACTTTCTTCCGTTCTTCGAATGTGCAAATTTTTAGTTTACGCTCGATGATATATAGCTTGTTACAAAAATCTAGGCCTTCCGTTGCCGCAGTAATTTTTCCCTTGCTTTCCTTCGGACTTGCCTTTTGTGCTTCATCAAACTTCCGCCTCGCATGCGCCCAACATCCAACAAGTGTGACATTGTCAATCTTCGTATACGCCGAGTATCCATCCGTTTGGAGATAGCCATTGAATGTCTTGAGAAAGGTTGCTGGATGCGTCCGTTCTCGAGACTGACAATAATCAAATACGACAATTGGAAGCGAAGAAGGTCCTGTTCGATACAACCAAAGGTACGATTTTTTCGCAGCTTCTCTTCCAGGTTCACGCAAGACTTGAAGTGTCGTTTCATCTGAGTACAGAATTTCCTCATGAAGCATTTTCACCCTCATGCGGTCATACAGAGGCTTCAACCACTTATCTGCAGCATAGATGATCCAGTTCGCCATATTTTGACGTGGAATTGTGATTCCCATACGTTGAAAGCCGCGTTCTTGTCGGTATAAAGGCAGACTGTCCGCATATTTTTGCGTCATTATAAATGCTACAAGAGAAGGGCTAGCTACACTTTTAGGAAACGCCGGCTTTGGCATAGGTGCAGTAATAATAGGTGTTTCTACTTCGTCTTTTTGGCATTGACGGCATGCATAGATAAACTGTTTGTGTTCTAGGACCTTCACCTGTGCAGGAATAATCGTCAGTTCTTTTCGAACTTCCTGCGACATTTCGTGGAGATTCCCTTCGCAACACGGGCAAATTTGTTCCTCTGCAGGCAAACGATATTCAATCGTTTCCGTTGGGAGTTTAGACAGATCCTCTGCACGTTTTCCTTTTCGTTTCTTACGCGTATATGTAACGGTTTCAATCGTTGGTTCTTCGATTGTTTCGTTGGTCTCTTTTTCTGCTTCATTAAAAAGATCAAGGGTTAGTTGGTTCTCATCTGTTTTTTCGCTAGATTTTCCGTACATTTTACTTTTGAGTAAACGGAATTGCTCTTCATAGTATTTTACCTGCATTTGAAGAGTAGCTACCATTTCAGTGAGATTTTGATTTTGAGTTTGGAGATATTCAATTGTCTCAGGATTTTGATTTAATTGTTGTGTTTTCATATTGATTATATACGACAAAAAACATCAAAATCCTTCTTTTTCAGACAACTTTTATAAAGAAATTTCTGCGTGGAATGGCTTATGGCCAATACGATGATTGATATTCAGTCCATCAAGTAGCCAACGAAGTTGGCGATAGGAGATTTGCGAGAGTACTTCGTGATTTTCAGGTTTCGGCCAATGGAACTTTCCTTTTTCCAAACGCCGATAATACAGCCAAAAGCCATTGTGCTCCCAATGTAGGATTTTGAGTCTGTCCCGTGATGAACCACAGAATACAAAATATGCATTGGAAAAGGGATCAAGTTCGAAACTCAATTGAACGATTGCAGCGAGTCCATCAATGGATTTTCGCATATCCGTGTAGCCTACGGCTAAATAGACGTTATGATTGCTTGATTCGTGTTTTAGCATGATTTGACCACCGCTAACACCCTTTGCAGGAGTTCCTCGTTAAATGATGCGTCTACTTTGATACGAACATCGTGAATAGTAAGCTCAATCACAGATGGTTCAGAAGTTGGTACGAGTGATGATGTCGGAAGGACTGTATCGACAGCAATCCAACGGTTTGTTTTTTCTCTATTCGTGTTATTCTCCTTCGTTTTATTGATCCAATAGTGCAATTGATGTTCTTTAATACCTTCACGTCGACACCATGCAGCCTTTGAAAGACCACTGTTTTTGTAGTTTTCAAGTCTTTGTGTCCAAAGTTCTGAAAGTGAGATCTTAGCCATATAAAAAATCCTCCTAAATAGTCTTTAAGAGGATTATCACAGTTTGGGCATATTTTTGAAATGTGGGTATGGTTTTACGCTTAC
>JBOFGC010000121.1:0-2718 GCA_051648945.1 Bacilli bacterium | reverse complement strand
AGTAATGAAAGTATTTAATTACGGTGACTTTGAACGAGAGCAAGTTGTAACCGCATCAAAAATCGCCGACACCAATAAAATGACTCGAAGTGTATTTGTAAATACGCTAAACAAATTAAGTGTTGCTGGCATCGTAAATAGTCAATCTCTAGGCATGAAGGGTACACACGTAAAAGTAAATGACATGAAAGCATTAGAGGACGTAATCGAAAAGATTAAGCAACATGCGTAAGATATACGTTTACGAACGAAAGGTGAGCGGTCGCGTCGTTGTGAGTACTTACGATGCGCGTCCGCGTCGCTTTACATACATTATTTTCATTTGAGGTGATACTATGGAGCAAGTTTGCTTTTCAGAGTTCGACGAAGGTTTTTATGAGATTGATTCGAGACAAACGGTCAAAGAGGCATTGAAGATACTTAAACGCTACAGAGCATTTAAATTGGGGTTTCGCGAGTATGAAGTTAAGGTTACTGCGTCGTATTCGCTAGAACCTAAGACGTTTAGCAATGAGATTCGTAGTTCAGTTGAGGACAATGTAATTCGTAAGCTAGATTATTTAAAAGCAATTGAAGATGCGGTCAATCGTATTACAGATCCAGAGGAACGATTAATCATTATCGACGGGTACATGTCTAAGCATAAGCACAATTGGATTAAGATGAGCGAGCGACTGCTGCTTAACAAGACGGATTACTACGTCAAGCGCAATAACGCATTAGTGCACTTTGCAATTGCACTGAACAAAGAAGTTTATATCGTTACAGACAAGCACACGAGTTAAGCGACGTGTGTTTTTTTGTGCAGATTTGTGCGGTTAGAAAATTTGTGCGTCATTAGTTATGAAGTGTTAGATAGATTACTTGAATAATACTTTTGGAATCGGCTTATAGTTAGAATCCGAAAAAGAATGCGGTGATAATATGAATGTTATTAAATATATAGAAATAGTAGCTACTTTGATTAACGCAGTCAAATCATTGATGTATATTATTTGTTTTATACGGAACTATAAAGACACCAAGTAATCTATTTTTTAAATTCCCGGAAAAATCACGGAAAATAAACGGAATATAAACGGAAAAATTACGGAAAAAACACTGTGATTTCCATGTTATATTAGTAATGTAAGGTTTGTAGGTGTGGTGCCATCACTCCTTACTCCTCCTGACTAGCGTCGACTTCGGTTGGCGCTTTTTTATTTTATATGAGGTGAGTACATGACAGATCGCAAGAAGTTTTATAAAACAACAAAGTGGCGCAAATGCCGAGATTCTTATTTTAAGAGCGTGGCAGGTTTGTGCGAACGATGTGACGAGCCTGGATTGATTGTCCATCACAAGATATATCTCACGGATGATAATTACCAAGACGCAACGATTGCACTTAATCATAGCAACCTTGAACTATTATGCCAGACATGTCACAACAAAGAACATTTCGAAAAGAATAGTGCTATTCGGTTCGGTTACATGTTTGATAGTTCTGGTCAACTAGTAAAAAAGAGTTAAATAAATAATTGTATACCCCCTATAAAGTCAGTCGTAGAGCGGTTTCGTAGGGACCGTTGGGGGAGGTTCAAAAAACATACACAATTCCCTATAGGGGGTGTAGTCGGAAAGGGGCATTTTCAATGAGTCATGCAGACTTAGACAAAGATAAGCGGATTAATGCAGAGAAACGAAAACTTAGCTCATTACTCAAAAATCTAGACACGAAGAAGAAAAAGGCAGTCGCATCACTCATTGAGAATGCTGCTTTTATGTCAGTCACGCTACAAGATTTGCAAATCGCAATAAATGAAGAAGGCCCAGTCGAGGAATATCAAAACGGTGAAAATCAATCTGGACGAAAAGTATCGAGTAACGTGCAAGTATACAATACGATGATTAAAAACTACATGTCTGCGGTAAAACAACTAACCGATTTATTACCAAAAGACGTACCGGTCAACTCCGAAGATGCGTTTGATGCATTCTTGACGGAGAGAGAACTATGAAGCGATATCCACTTTCATACAATCCGATTATTGAGTATTACAATGAAATTGATAGCGGACAAGTCATCGTCTCTCAAAAAGTTAAACGTGTGTACGAAAAACTCGTTAATGATATTCACGATACTACAACGGAATATGAATACGACGCGATACGTGCAAATCATGCGATAGAGTTCGTCGAAAACTTTTGCAAACACAGCAAAGGTAAATGGGGCGGAAAGCCAATTCAACTTGAAACATGGCAAAAAGCATTTATCGGAGCATCGTTTGGTTTCGTGCACAAGATAGATCGCACACGAAAATACCGCGAAATACTGCTTATCGTTGCACGTAAAAACGGTAAGTCTACAGTAGCATCGGGAATCGGACTATATTTGCAAATCGCAGACGGCGAACCAGGCGCAGAAGTTTATGCGGTAGCAACTAAGATGGACCAAGCGAAATTAGTATGGTTAGATGCTAAGCGGATGGTCAAGAAGTCACCAATGCTATTAAAGCGCATAAAACCATTAGTCAGAGAGTTGAATGCTGATTTCAATGACAGTACATTCAAGCCGTTGGGAAGTGACTCAGAAACGCTTGATGGACTTAACGTTCACGGCGCAATGATGGACGAAATCCATGCATGGAAAGACAAGAATCTGTATGACGTTATCGTTGACGGAACAAGTTCACGTGAACAACCCATGATTTTTATGATTACGACAGCGGGAACGGT
>JBOFGC010000120.1:0-2663 GCA_051648945.1 Bacilli bacterium | reverse complement strand
CAACAGCAAATCAAGCAAATAAATGTGCGCTCGCGTTCATGGTGATGTTTTCTGTATAACAAGCTCATGACGATGCAAGCGCACATTTATTTGCTTGATTTGCTGTTGAGCTTTAAAATAAAGAAATAGAAAGTGAGGTACTTATGAAATTATTTATTATTCGTCATGGAACGACACAATGGAATAAAGAAAAACGGTCACAAGGGCAGTGTGATATTCCGCTTGATGCTGAAGGAATGCAACAAGCTAGAAAACTTCAGGAAGAGTTAAAATCTCTGCAGCCTGATGTGATATTTTCGAGCGATTTAAAAAGGGCTTATGCGACGGCAGAGTGTTTGGCTGCGAATTGGCCAGGTGTGGTGCTTATTAAAGATGAAATATTACGTGAGGTTTCTGGTGGGGAAATTGATGGAACGACACAAGAAGAACGTGTGGCGAAGTGGGGTGAGGACATTGATCATTTTGCACTCGGTAAAGAACGTCCTGAACAAGTACTTGCGCGTATAACGCCATTTGTTACATATCTTGAAAGAGAATATTCCAATAAGGTTGTGGTATGTGTAACGCACGGGGCGCTCATTGCGCAAATGTTGAAACACCTCGTTCCACATGAGAATATTGTTGGGAAAGTTGGGAACACAGCGGTTACAACACTTGAAAAAAAGGAAGAGTGGACGTTAGTAACCTATAACTGTATGAAGCATTTGTAAGTCTTGTCAAAATATTGTCTCATTTTCGTCATAGAAGCGACGTTGTCCACTCATGGTTAGTTTGCTATACTTTTACACATTCTAACAAATGAGAATAAGGAAAGGTATCTAGCTGATGAAAAAATTAATTATTGATAAGACGCTTTTATTTATCGCACTTGTCTTATTTGTCATGGGTTTTGGTTCTGTTTTTGGTAGTGAAAACAACTTAATCGGTGTGACAATTATTATTGCGCTTTTAATGTTTTTAGAAAGAGATTTGACCGATCGTCCGTTTTTTAATTTCACAATGCTCTTTCTATTTAATATCATTCAGGGATTGTTGGCACATCTCGCAGGAATGAATGTTCTATTCGCATTTATATGTAGTTGGATTGCGATGTTTGCTGTTGGCTTCTTTTTTAGCTATCAATTACGTCGACCTATTGTCATCGCATTTGGTTTGCAGTACTTATTTTTATGGGCATTTCCGGTGGAGGTAAGTGAGTTACCGCTTCGACTGTGTGCGTTAGGTTCGGGTGCAGTGTTGATTATTCTAAGTCAATTGTTAGTGAATCGGAACAGAGTAAAGAAACAAAGTACGGGATTGTTGACAGAAATGTTTCTTCATGTTGAAGCTCAATTGAAAAATGACCAAACCTATCTAGAAAAGCAATCAGATTTGAATCAGCTTCAAAATAACGTGATTTCTTTTGTTTACGAAAGTCGTTTAGGTAATTATTTTTTACCCGCACATTCAGAAACAGTGTTAGGAATTAGTGCAACCTTATGTAAGTTCAATACAGTCGCAGAACAACTCGTTTCTTCGAGCTTAGAAGATAGTTTAGTGTATGAGGCGCTCTGTGCTGAAATTTTAGAGGAATTACGTTGCGGACTTGATGGTAAGGATGGTAAGCGGAACGGATTAGAGCAGTTACGACGTATGCCTATTGAGAAGAGTTGGTCCTCGACACATGCACAAAATCATGTGCGGCTTCTTGGCATTTGTGAAGTTTTGTATACACTTGTAAAAAAACACGGAGAACATCTACAAAATAAAGAAAAGAATCCGAAAACCTATACAATTCCAGTGAATTTTCGTAATAAATATGTTGTTGTCGGAAATATTAATCGCCATTCGGTTATTTTTAGTTATGCATTACGCTTAGCGACGGCGATGGCGGTAAGTATTGCTGTCGTTGCGTATTTTCAGTTAGACTTTGGTCGATGGGTTGTATTTAGTGCGTTCTCAGTCATTCAACCGTACGCAGAGCAATCCATGGAACGTTATGGTACGCGTTTTTATGCAACTGTACTCGGTGCCTGTATCTATTTTATACTGTTTAGCATAGTTCAAGATGACGCTTTACGGGGGCTACTGGTGTTACTTGCTGGCTATTTAAATAGTTTTGCAAAAAAGTATTTTTGGATTGTGCTGACGGTAACAGTTTCAGCGCTTGGAACTGCTACCGTAATGATTACACCTGATGTACTTGGAATGGAACGTGTACTTTTTGTTGGCTTAGGAATACTTCTTGGCATGATTGTGAACAGATGGTTGTTTTACTATGATGCGAAAAAACATTCGGAAGTCCTTTTTCAAAAATATCGTGAAATTACAAAAGACCTTTTGTCCGCGATGTTTAATACAGAAGATAATGAAGATGTTCGTCAACGCGTACACAATTTATTTTCAGTGCAACATCTCATTGAAGAACGTATCCGTAATAATGCAACATTTACCGGAAATGGTGCATATGGGCAGAGTATTCGTAATGGAAATATCGCTGTTCAAGACTTATATGAACTTTTTTTACTGAGAGAAAAAGGATTTGTCGCTGAGGATACGTTACAATTATTGTATAGAAGTATCTATAGTAAATTACAACAAGGACCTGAGAAACGCGAAGAAATTCTTAGGGAATTAAAACAACAGCTACAAAATTATGTTTCCTTATTTGATGCAATTGTTGT
>JBOFGC010000119.1:0-2675 GCA_051648945.1 Bacilli bacterium | reverse complement strand
TGTAGTTTTTCTGAAAGTTATACGCTTTTCTATGAAAATAAGTGGTGGCTCGCGTATGTTTGTGCGGAACTGAGGTACTGCGCCAGGCAACTCCGCTTTCCTGTGGGGCGGCCATGTGCCTCCTCGTCGCGGTAAAGCTGCTCCTGCGGGGTCTTGCTTGGCTACCTGTCCCACGGGAGTCTCCGTCATCTGTCTCCGTAACACTTTGCTCGGAATATGAGCCCGCGTTAAACCTTTTCATGTATGGGTTGTGAAAAAGGGCTACGCTCGCGTTCATGTGTATGTTCTATGAAATTTGTTGAGGTCAAGTGTTCTATTCTTCTGCTCGTTTGTGTTTCAATACGAATACTGCTGCTATGATGTAAAGTACAAATGCTGGTAATGATAGTATTGCGCCTAGGGCAAACAGTGAAGATGCGATGATTCCTAAGATATGTCCTGTTGTAGCAAATCCTGCTTTTTTAGATTTTATGAGTGCTACGATATGCAAAATTAAAACTGCAATTGCCGCTACTAAAAAGAATGTTGCAATTGAGTCGGTTGTACCTTCTGATGAACCTGTGCTATCAAACGCTTCATCAAATGCCGAGAAGAAAATCATAGGAATTGAAATTGCGGTTAAGATTGCCATTAGTATGTCTAAAATCCCTGCTGCTGTGTTAATTTTTAATTTTTTCATTTTAAAATCTCCTGTCTTTTTTTTACATTTACAATCATAACAGGAAGGGTTTGTAAATTTTTTCAAACCTAATATGCTAATCAAAAAAAGACTCCAACCACGTTGAAGTCCATTCGACAATATATTGGATTAAGAAATCTTTTCGTCTATATCACTCGTATCCACATTTGGACCGAACCATTCGACGACTTTATCTTTTGCTTTTTCTTTAATTTCATCATCAATGTAAAGCGCAACTTGTAATAGCGCTGCTCCTAGCGCAACTAAATCATCGGTGTAACCGACACCTATTAAAACGTCTGGAATTAAGTCAAATGGAAGAATAAAATAACCAATCGACCCGACAATAATTGCTTTTGCTTGCATTGGCACTTCTTTTTTCTGAAGTGTAAAAAACAGAAGTAGCACGGCATATACAACAGAGCCGCCAGCTTTCTTGCCATATTTTTTTAGCTTGTCCCATAACTTTGCTTCTGAATAGTGTTTTTCTGCTTTTTGTATGCTCACTAACATTTTTTGTTCTTCTTGAGTGTTTTGCGTTTCGTTTTCCAATTTCATCCCACCTAACATCATTCTTACTACTATTTTACACAAGTATTGCCGATTGGTCATCTATTATGTCGAAAAATAACCGACTCTATATGAAAAGTTGTTCACAGACTTACATGACACTCGTTCAATGCTTGCACACAGCAAAAAACTGCTAGTAACTAGCTAGCAGTTTTTTTCAAAAGATTAATTTTTTTCTTCTTTCACATGTGCATCTGCCCATTCATTGTTTGTCGCCGTTTTTTGTTGTGATTTTGATTTTGCAGTTTGCTCTGTATTTGAACTTACCCATTCATTATTCGTTGATGTTTTCTTTTCGCGTCCCATCATTCATCCTCCTTCTTTCATGTTCTATTCCTAGTATGTGATGATTGATGGACTTTATTCCCCCAAAAAAACAACGTAACGCCAATGCGCTACGTTGTTTTTTCATTTAAAATGCTTCTGTTAAAACAGGAACAATTTGCTTTTTACGTGATACAACACCTTTTAAAAGTGCTGCGTTGTTTTCAAGTGTTACATTAAATGCTTTTTCCACTGCGTCTTGACGTGCACCGACAGCAACAGCCGTTGAATCATTTGTGATGATGTTCGTTACGACAAAAAGGAATAAATCTAAGTTCTTTTCTGCTACGATTGCATTTAACTTCGCTTCAAGTTCAGCTTGTCGATTTAAAACGTCGTTCTCATCAACTGCATTTACTTGTGCGATTTCAACTTTCGCACTCCCCATGCCGAATTCTTTTGCATCAAGGTTTACGAGCTCATCAATTGTTTTTACACTCAAATCTGCGCCTGCTTTTAACATCGCTAGACCGTACACTTCTTTATCAACGCCTGCAATAACTGCTAATTCTTCTGCTGCAGCAACATCTTGAGCTGTGCATGTTGGTGATTTGAATAACAGACTATCTGAAATAATTGCACTTAACATTAGACCCGCTGTCGTCGCATCAAGACTAACGTTTTGTTCTTTAAACATTTTAAGTAAAATTGTTGCTGTACAACCCACAGGCTCACAACGATAATAAATTGGTTCAGATGTCTCAAAGTTTGCAATACGATGGTGATCGATAACTTCAGTTACAGTAACATTTTCGATATCATCTGCACTTTGTTGACGCTCGTTATGGTCAACTAAAATAACGTTTTTCACTTCTTTTGATACTTCTGTTACAAGACGTGGTGCTTCTACTTTAAATGTATCTAGTGCGAATTGTGTTTCTGCACTCACTGTTCCTAATCGGATTGCTTCCGCATCTACACCTTGTGCTTTTTTTAAGTTAGCATAAGCGATTGCCGAACAAATTGTGTCTGTATCTGGGTTTTTATGACCAAAAATAAGTACTTTACTCATAATATTGTCTCCTTTTATATGTATAATAATTGGTTTGCACAACATATTTTAACAAGAAAGTTGGAATTAGAAAAGAGAATGAAGAGAAAT
>JBOFGC010000118.1:0-3393 GCA_051648945.1 Bacilli bacterium | reverse complement strand
ACCGTTCGGGTCGAGTGTTGTTGCGATGAACTTTTCGCCGACGATTGCACGGCGAACGACATTTTTCGTATCAAATGGAAACGGCTTTGTGCGAATGTTGTTTGCTTCAGCTACGATAAACTCGCTTCCCGATGGCAATTGCGTATACGGAATGAGATTGCTCATCGATTCGCGGTAGCTTTGTAAATCAGCGGCTGCGTTGTATGGCGCGATTGGCATTTTGTCATAAAAAGCTGCGTCGTATGGCTTCATTCGCTCCATTAAGCCTGCGATTCCTTTTGCCCAGTTTGGGTCTGTTGCGTAACGTACGTTCATTCCTGGTAATGTTGCACCGTTGAAATATTGTCCATTACTTTCTAGATACGCTTTTCTAACGTACCATGCATTGATTTCGATGCTGTCTTTGTAGCTTGGTAAATACAGTGCTTCGTAAAATGGGTCGCGGTCAAATGCGCGAAGTCCGAATAAATTGTGTTTACGATAGCTGATTTCTGATTTGCCGTATTGTGATTCCCAAATAGCGTGAGAAGCCAAATAGACGGCGTTCACACCCCATTTTTTCTCTGCGTCAACGAAACTTTGCGCATAAGGAATGAGCGGGCTATCTTTGTGCATTCCGCCTGCTACTGTTGAAATAAACATCGCGATATCCGCGGTTGTTGCGTTTGATGGCTTGCGCAAATCGAGTGACATGTAGCCACCTTGAAGAATTGAATAGCGAAAACTAAATGATGCACTTCCGCTCATATCTTTGTATTTCAACATCACAGTATACGTGCCGCGTTTGAGTGCGACGTTTTTAAAAGTCACGTCATTCGTTTTGTTCGTGACGGTTTGTTGGACGTTATCAATCCAAAGTTCCATCTCATCGTCGCCACGTGTTTCGAAGCGGTAATTTCCGTCTTCAGTTATTGTGATTTGACGAGATAAAACGACTGAAAAGTTATCGCTTGGAATGCCGTCAGTGAGTGCTGCGCTTCCGAGTGACATTTTGATTCCTTGTGGTTCTTCAATAAATTTCGAATTCCCACTGACGATTTTTCCGACACCTGTGTAGTCAGCAGTTGGATACGCTGTCGCGGTCCATGCACTTTGAACAGTTGGTGATTTCACTTCTTTCATTTGAAAATCAATGCTCGGATTTGTTGCAAAGGAATGTTCAATTTCAACCCAGTGAAGACTTCCTGGGGTGTCTGCTAGTGTAACTCGCTTTGTTTTCACAGTGTTGTTCATGTTCGTTTCTGACCAAACAAGTTGCTTGTCTATCCAGATTTTCACTGTTTCATTTGCACGGATACTCAAATCATAGTCTCCTGCTTGTTTCCGAAGCGCTGTAACAAAACGGTCCGTACTTGGCTCTTTACTAAGTTCTGCGTTTGTAAGGAGCAGTTGTTCATTGTTTTTCGGCAGCACGCGGGCGCTGTTTGGTAAAACTGGAACACTATTTTGAGTGTAGCGATAGTTTAACCATTCTCCAACAGACAAAATGTGTGAAAACAGTGCTGCTGAACCCGTTTTTTCTTCGTACGTTGTGCGGATAGGCACGACGCGGTCTGTTGGATTGTTGTAGAACGCTTGCGTCGTAATCCCATTAATTACTTGCATTCCATCAATTTCTACTTTGGCAAAATCGTCTGCAATTGTGCTAATGAAATAATCACCTGCAGAAAGGCGTTGTGATTGGTCGGCAATGACTGTGAAATTGTCTGTTGCCATGCCCGGTTGTGGTGCACCATTTCCCCAATTGAATGCGAGTTGCGGTTGAATTGTTTGCCATGTTTTCTGCTCTAAAACTGGCACTTCGATACCTACAACAAGTGGTGTTGCACTGTTAGTTGGTGCATAGCGTAATTCAATTTTATGGTTGCCTGCTGTTGCTTTCCATAAAAAACGACCGTTGTCTGAAGGTGCGATGTTTTGTAAAACACCGTCGATACGAAGCTCTGCACCGGCGTTCGAACTATAGCGAATGGTGTAGTCTTTTGCTTGTGCCTTGAAAGTGCGCGTAAACATTTTACTTTGTGGCGCAGTGCCTAGCCATTTTCCCGCTTCACTTGGTGCATCGGACAACATTTCTACTTGTGAAATTCCGCTCCAGTTCCGCGTAGAAAACGATGAGACAGTCCATTGTTTGCTGTTGTACAGTTGCGCGTCCTCTGAAAAGGGTGTGAGTTGTAATTGAATTGCCGGTGTTGTGCCACGGTAGTTGTAAACGACATCGAAAAAGTGAACGTTGTCTGTGCTACTTTTCACATCAATCACGAAAAGTTGCTGCCCACTAGGATTGGCGCCTTTTCGCTCAACCAATTTCACACTGTCCATATACACACTCACTTCGTCCGTTGCGTTTAATGTAAGTGCGTAGCGCCCAGGTTTGAGCGTCGTTGCTGTACTATATTTCGTGCTAAAGTTTTTCTTATTTGTATACCACTGCTTGTTGGCTATGTCCGCAAAACCCCACTCTTTTCCTTTAGCAAGTGTGGTCGCGACGCTTGGCGTTCCTATTGCACCTGCCGTGTTGTAATAATAGGCGGTCCACGTATCAAATGGCACAACGTGTGAAAACAGTGCCGCTGGTCCCGTTTTATCAAGTACTACACTTTTGATTGGATAGTGTTTTGTTGTCGGCACGAAAACATAGCTGCGCATCCATTTATTTGCTTCGGTTGTTGCCTTTTTTTGAATGGTTTTGTTGTTAAAACTGAGAAAGCCACCATCATCCATAAACGACTGTATGTAGTAGTTTCCTTTTGTTAGTACTTGGGTCAAATCGACTTCTGCACGAAAATTATCGACGGGGATGTTTTTACCAGGTGACCCTTTTCCCCAGTTAAATGCTGCTGAATTTGCTTTGGTTGTCCACACTTTGAGCGGCGCACTCTCCACTGCACCTACACTTAAAGATGAAAACAACACCAAACTGCTTACCGCTACGTTAAAAAATTTCATATCCTCTCTCCTCTCACACTCTATTTTATCTTTATTTTCTGAATTGTTAAATAGAAAAGAACGCAAAAAAAGTGAGAACATGTCAGCTCTCACTTTTGCTTATGTATCTTTCCCCATCACCTTGCGATATAGCTTGATAAACGGGCGGTATTCTTCACTTACGAGGCCACTTACTTCAATGACAATTTCTAATAGGACAGCGAGTGTGATGATAATTGTTAGTGTCACCCAAATGGTTGAGCTTTCAAATGCGATGGCTGCCATGGAAAAGAGCATACCGAACGCGTATAACAACAACACAGTGCCACGATGCGTGAAACCCATTGCGAGCAGACGATGGTGTAAGTGTGATTTGTCAGGCGCAACGATTGGTTGCTTATGTACGATACGGCGGATAACAGCGATAAACGTGTCAAAAATGGGCACGCCGAGTATGAGTACGGG
>JBOFGC010000117.1:0-2077 GCA_051648945.1 Bacilli bacterium | reverse complement strand
TTCTCCGTACCCTTCATCGAAGTGGTGATGGTCGCGGTAAACCTTTTCATCCACGGGTTGTGAAAAAGGGCTACGCTCGCGTTCATGGTTATGTTCTATGGAAATGATTGAGTTCTCGCGTATGTTTGTGCGGAGCTAGGGGTACTGCGCCAGGCAACTCCATGTGCCTTCCGGGGCGGCCGTGATCCTGATTCCGCTGGCACTTTTCATGTGTTGGCTCAGCTTCATCAGGCACCTTCGCTTTTCTGAGGAGCAGATTCAAGTCTTTCTTCATTTCTGGTATAGGAATTAACAAAAAGCTTCCGACGAATTTTGGTCTCGTCGGAAGCTTTTATTATATTTTTTTCCAAACGTCAGCTTTGCCTGGGATGTCGCCTTTTGTCCACCATTTCGCTTGGTATTGTGCGCCGTTGTATTCGACGATGTTACCACTGGTGTAAGCGACTGTACTTTGCCATGATTTACTTGATGGGTCTGTAGATGAGAGTTGTTTCTCCCATACATCAGCAGGTCCTGGTGTTTCGTTTTGTGTCCACCATTTTGCTTTCCACTCACTGTTGTTATATAACACTTTGTCGCCTGTGTTATATACTTTATTCGCAACCCACGTATCGCCTGCTACAGGTGCTTTTGTTTTTACTGTGAAAATAGCGGATTGTTTTCCAATATTACCAGAAGTATCAACCGCTGCAACAGTATAAGTATAGGTTGTGTTTGGTGTTAAAGACGTATCTTTCCACGCCGTTGTTGTTGAACCGCTATAAACTTTAACGCCATCACGATACACCATATATCCTGAAATTCCGACATTATCTGTTGCGCCACTCCACATCAAATCGACTGAATTTGTACTTTCTCCCATTGAGTGAACGTCCGTTACTATACTTGGAGGTGTTGTATCCACTGTAGGTGCTTTTAATGTCGTTACACTTACACTTTTACTCAGAGAAGATTTATTTCCAGCAGTATCTAGAGCACGAACGGTATACGTATAAGCTGTATTCGGTGTTAGTTGTTTGTCAGTTAGAGATGTTGATGAGGTTGTTGCAACGACTTTTCCATCACGAAGAACTTCATAACTCGCAACGCCGACGTTATCGGTACTTGCAGTCCATTTTAGATCTACGCTATTTGTTGTGATTGAAGATGCAAGCATATTTTCTGGAACAGAAGGTGCAATACTGTCAGGCGTTGTATTACCGTTCGTTACGTTCACATCCATTACTTGATAAAACGCATTGAGTGTATCAGATATTTCCCAAACACCAAGGATAATGTGATACCCACTACGATCGTTCGGAATTGAAATCGTATGCGAGACCGTATTTTCTGGCATTTTACCACCATCAACGATTCTACTAATTAACTGCAAATCACTTCGTTTTAATGGCTTTGAAGGGTCCCATCCTGGTTTCGTCATGTAATAGCGCCAATCTTCTGTACGATGTGGTACTTTTAATTGCCAAGTAAATGTATTTGCACCCGTTTTTACATCTACTTTGGACCATCGAGTTGCGGATTGCTCGTTTAACTCACTAAAATGTGAAACACCACCACTTGCAATAACCCCATCTGCTGGACCTGTTTGCGGGAAACCACCAATGGCTTCAACGCTATACGGCTCATAAATGACGAGACCACAATTTTTATTCTCTCCTGTTGCACAAAGACCCGCACGACTTTTCAGCATGTGACCATGGCTACTTACCGTTGACGAAAGTAGAAGACCACTGCTTAGTAAAATCGTTGCAGCAACGACGCTTTTCATCTTTCTTTTCATACACATCCCCCTTAAGGATAATTTTGAAAACGCTTTCTAAAAAGTACACCCCAAAAGAACTAGTACTTTAGCTCTATTTTATCTGAAAATTTCTATATTTTAAAGTGCTTTCTGTAACAATTACGAAGAATATTTTTTTCCTTTACTCTTCACGAAACCTATACATTCCTAACAAAAAATTAATGCTATAATCAAAGTAAGAAGAAAAATTAAGGAGGATTTATGATGAAGAAAAAATTACTTCTTTTCGTTATGTCTGTTGCTCTTGTTACAACGGCGGGTTGTTCTTTGTTTGAC
>JBOFGC010000116.1:0-4551 GCA_051648945.1 Bacilli bacterium | reverse complement strand
TATAGTTTTTTTTTTATAAAAAACATTGTTGTTTATGTAAATTATTGTTTATTTTTTGTAAATTTTGTTATCTATACCTTTGTTTTTTTGAATAAAATGCAAAAAACGACAATTCTGTAATTAGAATTGTCGTTTTTTCGATCCAATACGGGTGTACTAGATGATTTAATTATTCAACTTCCATAATAATCGGTAAGATAATTGGGCGACGCTTCGTGCGTTCATAAAGAAGTGCACTTAAATTGTCGCGAATGCCATTTTTAATGACACTCCATTCAAAGGATTGCTGTCCCAGGTGATTTTCAACGACCGAACGAACTTCCGTCGTGCTATCAACAATTAGTTTTTCGCTTTCTCTCACGTAAATAAAGCCACGGCTAATAATTTCTGGTCCAGAACGAATGACACGTTGTGATTTAGAAATTGTAACGATGACAATAAGAATGCCATCTTGTGCGAGAAGTTTACGGTCGCGAAGTACGATGTTTCCAACGTCTCCAACGCCGCTTCCGTCAATTAATACAATGCCTGAGTGAACGCGACCACTACGTGATGCACGTCCTTTTTTAAATTGAACAACATCACCGTTGTTTAATACGAAAATATTTGTATGTGGAATATCCATTCCTTCTGCAAGGTTTCCGTGAGCGAGCTGCATACGATATTCACCATGAACAGGAATGAAATATTTTGGACGCATTAGATTAATCATCATTTTCAAATCTTCTTGCATACCATGACCACTTACATGGATATCTTGTTTACCGTAAACAACTTCTGCTCCTTGACGAAGAAGTAAGTCAATCGTTTTCGACACACTTAATTCGTTTCCTGGAATCGGAGTCGCTGCAATAATGACCGTATCCCCACGCTCTACTTGAACTTGCTTATGAATTCCCTTTGCCATACGACTAAGTGCGGCCATTGGTTCACCTTGCGAACCTGTTGTTAAAATAACAACTTCATCTGCAGGATACTTTGACACGTCGTTCACTGAAATGAGCATGTCCTCATCAAAATGAAGATAACCAAGTTGGTAAGCAATATCAACGACTTTCACCATACTACGACCGACAACGGCAACTTTACGCATGTTCTCATCTGCCGCATCAAACACTTGTTGTAAACGGTGTACATTTGAAGCAAAACTTGCAACAATAATACGCCCTTTAGCAGAATGAAAAACTTTACTTAATTTTTGACCAACGATACGTTCAGATGGTGAATAGCCGGGACGTTCAGCGTTTGTGCTGTCACTGAGTAAGCAAAGCACACCTTGTTCGCCTAAAAGAGCCATCTTGCCTAGTTCTGAACTATAGCGGTCAACTGGTGTTTGATCGAATTTAAAATCACCTGTAAAGACGATTGCACCATGAACTGTATGAACCGCAATACCGACTGAATCTGGAATACTATGTGTTGTGCGAAAAAATGAGACGGAGACTGCGCCAAATTTCAATGTCGTGTCGGAACCTATTTCTTTTAATAGATGTCTGCAATCTCTCATTCCATGTTCACTCAACTTCTCTTCAACGAGCGCAAGTGTTAGTGCTGTGCCATAGATTGGAACGCGAATTTTTCTTAGTGTATAAGGAATCCCACCGATATGGTCTTCGTGACCGTGTGTTAAGAAAATACCTTGGATACGTTCTTTATTTTCATATAAGTATGTAATATCAGGAGTAACTAAATCTATGCCGTACATTTCTTCATCAGGGAATTTTAATCCCGAATCTAAAACAAAAATTGCGTCGTCTACTTCAACGACATACATATTTTTCCCGACTTCGCCTACTCCTCCTAGTGCAAAGACGCGAATTGAATCATGTTGTAACACTTTTGTAACCTCCTTAGAATAAATCACCCGAACAAGACACTTACGTTTATTATACGTTAAACGCTCACGCAAATACAATAGAAACTTCGCCTCACTCTGAAAGCGCTCCATTCCTAAAACTATCAATCTTCATATTTTCTTAAGAAAGTTCTTAACTTTTTCTTCAAATATAATTGGTATAGTATGTTAAGACTACAAGATAGCACACAAAAAAGGAGATTGAACTATGACTAATGTATTAAATGTACAGTCCATCGTTAAAACGTATGGCGCAAAACAAAATCAATCTACAGCAGTAGACCATATTAGCTTTTCAGTAGAAAAAGGAGAATTCGTTGGGATCATGGGCCCTTCTGGTAGTGGTAAAACGACGTTATTGAACTGTATTTCTACGATTGACACCGTTACTTCTGGTGAAATTTCAATTAACGGCCAAGACATTACGAAATTAAAACAACAAGCGCTCGAGAAATTCCGTCGTGACGAACTCGGCTTTATTTTCCAAGATTTCAACTTGTTAGACACACTTACTGCGTACGAGAATATCGCGCTTGCCTTAACAATTCAAGGTCGCAAACAAGATGAAATTAAAACACTTATTCATCAAGTAGCGAAAAAACTCGGCATTGAACAAGTACTAAATAAATTTCCATACGAAGTGTCGGGTGGACAAAAACAACGTATCGCATCCGCTCGTGCAATCGTAACTGACCCAACACTCGTTCTTGCAGACGAACCAACAGGCGCACTCGATTCTAAAAGCGCACGCATGCTTCTCGAATCGTTTGAAACACTCAACCAAGAATTACAAACGACAATTTTAATGGTAACGCACGATGCGTTTACTGCGAGCTATGCTAAACGTATTCTCTTTATTAAAGATGGTAAGATTTTTAAAGAAATTCACCGAGAAAATGACGATCGTAAAGCTTTCTTCAATCAAATCATGGAAGTGGTTACGCTCTTAGGAGGCGAATCAAACCATGTTATTTAATTTATCTGTTCGAAATGTAAAACGCAGCTTCAAAGACTATGCCATTTACTTTTTAACACTTTCGTTTGCCGTTTGTTTGTTTTACACATTCAACTCAATCGGTGATCAAAAGGCCATTTTTGACAGTTCAATGGAAAAGCAATTAACGCTTGAATCACTTCAAACGATGTTAGAATATATGTCAGCATTTATCGCAGTCGTACTCGCTTTCCTCGTTTTGTTTGCAAATCAATTTTTGATTAAACGTAGAAAAAAGGAATTCGGAACATACTTAACGCTCGGAATGGGGCGCAACCATGTTTCACGCATTCTAATTGCTGAAACATTACTTATCGGCGCTGTTTCACTTCTAGCTGGTTTAGGTCTTGGTTTTCTCGCATCACAAGGGATGTCTTACGTAACCGCTTCACTGTTTGATGTGAAATTAGATAGTTTTAATTTTGTATTTTCAATGAGTGCACTACTAAAAACAGCTCTTTATTTCTCTATAATTTTCATTATCGTAATGATTTTCAACACGTATTCGATTTCAAAATACAGTTTAATCGACTTGATTCGTGCGGGTAAGAAAAATGAAACACAAAAACTAAAAAATGTAAAAACATCGTATATCTTATTTGGGATTTCAGTTGCACTACTCCTTGGTGGATATGTGTTACTTTTAAACACACGTATTTCTGAGATGATAACTGTTGGAATAGCTGGGGGACTTATTTTTGTAGGAATTTTCCTCTTTTTCTTCTCTCTTGCAGCAGCGTTACTTTCTCTTCTGCAAAAAAGAAACTATTATTTTAAAGGCTTGAATTTATTCGTCATTCGCCAACTTACGAGCAAAGTAAATACAACGTTTGCTTCTATTGCAATCATTTCTATTATGTTAACATTTACAATCACAATTTTATCTACTGGTTTTGGTTATAAACATTCACTTGAAAAAGAAC
Organism: Bacilli bacterium; assembly: GCA_051648945.1. Taxonomy (GTDB): domain Bacteria; phylum Bacillota; class Bacilli; order JBOFGC01; family JBOFGC01; genus JBOFGC01. The sequence goes on along the minus strand of JBOFGC010000116.1, from coordinate 779 downwards.
TTGAATTAGTTGCTCCTTATGATTTGAGTATTAGTAAAAGTGCTTATAGTGACGAAGAAACCTCAATTGTTGATGCTTTAAATGCATTAGACGTTGATATTACAGATTTCGGTGATCATGTAGAATTCCGAATGGGATTCCTTGAAGAAAGTGGTGCAAACCTTTTCGGAAAGTACGCCAACCAATATGTACAAGATTTCATTGACGACGGTTTTCCAATTTCAATTGAGGTAATTAGTCAAACAGACTATAACAATGTCATTCAATTCCAAGGGAAAACACCAGTTGAAATGCAATCTAACGAATCTCTGTTCGTATCTAATATTGAAGCAATGAAAGAAGTACTAACTAATTTCGCAACTGCGGAAAAAAGCTTTACAATCGGAAATGTGGAAATGCCATTTGCACAAACAGAGCCACATATGATTGCCCTTCAAACAGAGAACGTCGGCAGAAACAACGCGACAATTGTTGTACCAGACACAGTGTTTGAAACAATGGAGCGCAAAGTACATTATATGAATATAAAGTATGATGCAGCAAAAGGCGATCTTACTGAAATTGAACAAAAAGCACAAAAACTTACACAAGACTTTATTGAGAATCAAAAATACACTCAAAACATCGACACATTCCGCGGTATCACAAAAGTAAATGCGTATGAAATTGTCGCTGGTGAAACGACGATAATTATCTTCGTCGGTATTTATCTTGGTATCGTATTCTTAATTTCAAGCGCTGCAATCCTTGCGTTACAACAACTTTCAGAAGCAAGTGAT
>JBOFGC010000115.1:0-3819 GCA_051648945.1 Bacilli bacterium | reverse complement strand
CCAAAGCATTATCGATGGATGGCATACTGTGCTCGGCATCAATCGCTATCCTGTCGCGGCATTATATATTACAGTAGATCCGTATCTTATAGATGTAAATGTTCATCCGACGAAACTAGAAGTACGATTTAGTAAAGAGGATGAGTTGTACGCGAGTGTTGTTAGCATGCTGAAAGACCATTTTCAAAAGGAAAATCATTTTCCCGTCGTAAACAAACAGTCATTAACAAGTGGCGCGAAAAAGCCAGAACAACGCGCTTTTGATTGGCAAGCTGTGGCGACACAAAAACCAAAGAAAGAAGCCTATCAACCGGTTTCGTCGACTTTTGTGGAGCCAGTAGAAGTATTTGAGGAAGAGACTTCTGCACCCGCACATGCAAAAGCGGAGGAAGAAATACCTCACGTAGTTGATAAACCCGCAATCGATACGGATATGCTTCCGTTCTCAACAAATAGCACGCATCAACACGTGTCAGAGGCAGTAGACCCTTTTATCTTTGACGAAGAAGTACCGCATGAAGTAGAAAAAGAACGTTTGCCGAGTGTTGAGTTTGTTGGACAAGTACACGGAACGTACTGGGTTTTACAAAATGAAACAGGGATGTACTTAATGGATCAACATGCCGCGCAAGAACGCATCAACTACGAGTACTTTTATGAAAAATTAGGTCAAGAAAACAAAGGCACACAAATGCTCATGTTGCCACTTGTTATTTCCTATTCGACAGCGGAAAGTTTACAACTTGAAAAAAAATGTGAAAAGCTTACGCAAATGGGCATCGATATTGAACATTATGGTGGTAATGATTGGATTGTACGTGGCTATCCGACGTGGATGAGTGTGGACAATCCAGAGGAAATGTTGAGTGAAATCATCGCGATGTTGTTGCAACATGGCGAAGTGAATCAACATAAAATTCGGGAAAATTTAAGTATCATGATGAGTTGTAAAGCGTCGATTAAAGCCAATCAATTTGTGACGATTAAAGAAATCCAACATCTGTATGAGCAGTTGCGGAATTGCAAACAGCCGTTTACTTGTCCGCATGGTCGACCGATTATGGTCCATTTTACAACCTATGAAATTGAGAAAATGTTTAAACGCGCATAACTTTTCGAATCACATCCAACGAGAATACACAGGAGGACGAAATGACAATGACCGAAAAAGAAAAAATGCTTGCTGGGATGTTATATGATGGGAATTACGATGTCAACTTATTAAAAGAGCGAGAAGAATGTAAAGAAAAGTGTTATCGTTACAATCAACTTCCGTACAAAAACAAAAAGGAACGCGATGAACTGATCAAAGAACTACTCGGTTCTACAGGGGAGAACGTCCTCATTGAACAACCATTCTGGTGTGACTATGGCTATCAAATTTCCGTCGGGGAAAATTTCTACATGAACCATGGTTGCGTTATTTTAGACGGTGGAGGTGTTGTGTTTGGTGATAACGTGTTCATTGCACCACAGTGTGGTTTTCACACAGCGGGACATGCTTTTAACGTAGAGTTACGCAATGCAGGCATCGAGTACGCACACCCGATTAAAGTCGGAAACAATGTATGGATTGGTGCAGGTGTTCATGTAATGCCGGGTGTGAAAATCGGTGATAATTGTATCATTGGTGGTGGAAGTGTTGTTGTAAAGGATATACCAGCAGGCATGGTCGCTGTCGGAAATCCATGTAAAGCAATCGGTCTCGTATCAGACAGAGAAAAAGCACAAGAAACGATGCGCTAACTTGCTAGAACTACTTTTCTTTTGGAATAGTAGTTCTTTTTTTGTCTCTTTGTAGGAGTGTTTGGCGTACTGTTCATAAATCATAAGTTTCTCTCGTACAATGAACAAATATGAAGTGACAAAAGGAGAAAGCGTATGCAAAAATATGAAGAAGGATTGCTTCGGAAAGCCAATCTTGCAGATAGCATGCTCATTGCCGACTGTTTGGGAAAAAAATGTAACGGAAAACAAAAAACACTACTTCAAATCGAGGTCACAAGAACACTCGCGAGCGCTACAGAGAACGGGTGGTGGATTGTAACTGAAAATGATAGTATTCAAGCACTCTTTTTTGTGAAAATCGAGCTCGCTTTCAATGAAGATGATAGTGTCTATCGCTATGCACGCGTTGTCCATTATTTTATAGCAGATGGAATGAATAGTGTGGAATGTATGAAAACGTGGATTGCGGAAGTGAAAGAATGGAGTAAGCAGTTGGATTGTGAAAAAATAACGCTCGACATCGCACTTCGTGATTTACAAACATTTCATCTGTTTTTACGCCTTGGATTTGTGGAAACGCAGTGTGGAATTTGTTTGACATATCATAATGAAGCGTAAAGTGTTAGAAACGTTTGTTTTGAGTGAGAGTGCTCGGGATGGACGTTTTTTTGTTTTGTTTTAAGGATAGTAATTTGTTGAACTACAGTGCTATATACTATAGGATAAGGGGTGGAAGTAGAAAAATAGAAAAAGTAGGTTGCTACTGTGAAAAAACTCCGTTGTGTGTTAACGAATAATATTCATCAATCTCCAGAATCGGTCGATATTTTACATAAACTAAATCGTAACAGTGAAAAATACACGTCGGAATTATTGGCCATTCATCTTAGTGATGTGTATCAAAATATTCAACAGTTAAATTGGGAGGCATATCCGAATATATGTACGCTTAAACCGGAAGTTCTACATGAAATGTTAGTTCGTTGTTATGAAACTGGGTGCTCAAAACCGAATATGTTTACAGTTGCTTCAAATGTAGCGGTACTTAATCAACGTGATTCACAGTGTGTGCATGATATGTTTATGCATCAATTTGTTGATGGTACGAAAGTGAGCGTGTTTTCATTGTACGAACCCGTTGACCTTTTACAAACGCAAAAGTATAACTATACGTTTTTAGAACCATTGGCCTTGATGCAACAACTCATCCGTTTTGCTAAAATAGCGGAAAGTGACTTTATCTTTTTAATAAGTTATCTATCACAAGAGCATACGGAATTTTTGTCCAAGCATTCGATTGGGATTGATTTGATTATCGTTCCTACGCAAAGGAATGGTTGTATCTCATCCGTCGGCCTGTCTTCGGTTCCTATTTTAAGTACGGAAAAAATTGGGGAATTTGTTTTTGTAAAAGATGACCAACGTAAGCCGTTAAATTTCATGATTAAGCATTATGAATAAGAAAGATGCGAAAATTGATTTCGCATTTTTTTTTTTTTGAAAAACCCCAAAACAAACAGTTTTTATTGTATAATCATTATATAGAAAACGCTTACAAAAGCGCGCTATACATTCTCAGAAAGAAGGGGATTTGTATGTTAGAGTATAAAAATGTTTTAGTAGCAGTTGATGGAAGTGAATCAGCGGGTGTTGCCTTTGCGAAAGCAATACAAATTGTGCAACGATACGAAGCGGAACTTCACATTGTGCATGTCATCGAGATGAATGAAGTAATGCTATTGAGCGGTACGCAAGACCAAGTATTAGAAATTCAGCGTGAAAATGGTGCGAATATTATAAAAAAATATAAGGAACTTGCGGTTGAAAATAGTTGCAGTAAAGTGAAAACGTATCTTGAGATTGGTCGACCTAAAGTTGTGATTGCGGATGAGTTACGCAAAGAAATCGGAGCCGATTTAATTGTCTGTGGTGCACGTGGTATGAATATCGTAGAACGTTTTCTAATTGGAAGTGTGAGTGAGTATATTGCAAAACATGCAAAATGTGATGTGCTCGTCGTAAAACGATAGAGTAAAGCTAATTTCAGCGCCTTTTAATTCCATAAAAATGTGTCGATTTCGATAGAATTTA
>JBOFGC010000114.1:0-2410 GCA_051648945.1 Bacilli bacterium | reverse complement strand
CATAGTGAGCGTAAAACAGTAGAAGTGATTCCGTTAACTGCTGACACATTCAAACGTGACGCATTGATCTATAAAGGCTATGAAAAAGCGGAAATGCAAGTTCGTTCTTCGAAAAGTGAACATGGTGTTTCGGTTGCGTTTGCTGGTTTTCCGTATGTAGGTGTTTGGAGTATGCCAAATTGTGCGCCATACGTATGTATCGAACCGTGGATGGGGCATAGTCACGTAGAAGGTTTTACAGGTGATTTTGAAGAAAAGGTCGGAATGATTGCTCTTCAAAATGGCGGAAAATGGCAAGGTACATATACAATCACAATTTTCTAACGTTTGATTAAATTACATTGAAAAAATATTGTACTATGATACAATGAAGAAGGTTTTTCATAAATTTATCGTTAAACGTTCTTCATATAAGCTTGTTAAACATGGCGCAAGTGTTTCTACTGGACAGCCGATAATGTCCAACTATGAAGTCGGTACATTTCTAGTCTGAGATAAGTGTAACTAGAATGCCGCTTTCATCTTTTGTATGAGAGCGGCTTTTTTTATAATAAAATTGAGAGAAAAAGGTGAAAAGTGAGATGACTACAGAAAAAAAAGATATCATCATCGTTCTTGACTTTGGAAGTCAGTACAATCAATTAATTACACGACGTATTCGTGAATTTGGTGTTTATAGCGAACTACATCCTCATACAATTACAGCAGAAGAAATTAAAGCGATGAATCCTAAAGGGGTAATTTTCTCAGGCGGACCGAACTCTGTGTATGACGAAAATGCATTTCGTTGCGACCCAGCCATTTTTGACCTAGATGTACCGGTATTCGGCATTTGTTATGGAATGCAATTAATGGCTGACCACTTCAACGGTACAGTAAGTCGTGCAGATGCACGTGAATATGGTAAAGCAACGTTAAATGTTGTCGGCGATAGCCCATTATTTGCAAATCTTCCAAAAGAACATATCGTATGGATGAGCCATAGCGATAAAGTAACAGCAGCTCCAGCAGACTTTTCAATTGTAGCAACGAGCGAACAGTGCCCGATTGCTTCATTTAAACATAATTCAAAACCATTCTACGGCGTTCAATTTCACCCAGAAGTTGTTCATTCAGAGTGTGGAAATGACCTTCTAAAGAACTTCGTATTCGGCATTTGTGGCGCGAACGATGGTTGGACAATGAATAACTTCATTGATGTAGAGATGGAAAAAATTCGTACATTAGTAGGGGACAAGCAAGTTCTTTGTGCATTAAGCGGTGGCGTTGACTCTTCAGTCGTAGCGGTTCTTATCCATAAAGCAATTGGTGATCAGTTAACATGTATTTTCGTTGACCACGGTCTTCTTCGTAAAGGCGAAGCGGAAAGCGTTATGGAAACGTTCTCTGAAGGTTTCGGAATCAAAGTAATCAAAGTGGATGCAAAAGAACGTTTCATGTCGAAACTTGCTGGCGTTTCTGACCCAGAACAAAAACGTAAAATCATCGGTAACGAGTTCATTTATGTATTCGATGATGAAGCGACACGTTTACAAGGAATCGATTTCTTAGCACAAGGAACACTTTACACAGACATTATCGAGAGTGGTACAGCAACTGCACAAACAATCAAATCGCACCATAACGTAGGTGGATTACCAGAAGACATGCAGTTCACATTAATCGAGCCATTAGCAACACTTTTCAAAGACGAAGTTCGTCGTCTTGGTGAAGCACTTGGAATCCCTCGTGAAATCGTATGGCGTCAACCTTTCCCAGGACCAGGACTTGGTATCCGCGTTCTTGGTGAAGTAACAGAAGAAAAACTAGAAATCGTTCGTGAATCAGATGCGATCTTACGCGAAGAAATTCGCTTAAACAATCTTGAAGGCGAAGTATGGCAATACTTCACAGTACTTCCAGATATCCGTTCAGTAGGCGTAATGGGCGACGAGCGTACATATGACTACACAATCGGTATCCGTGCAGTAACATCAATTGACGGCATGACAGCAGACTTCGCTCGTCTTCCTTGGGATGTGTTACAGAAGATTAGTGTACGTATTGTAAATGAGGTTAAGCACATTAACCGCGTAGTGTATGATGTAACGAGTAAGCCACCTGCGACGATTGAGTGGGAATAGGATATAAAATGGAAAGCCCAGCCCTTTTTGAAGGTGCTGGGCTTTTTTATGTGTAATTGGAATGTCCATCAGGGTTCTATGATCTGGTGCTAACTACATGAGGAAATAAACTAATATAATTAAGTTATGAGAGCAGCACGATACTACTTAATCCCCAACAAACACAGATGCATGCAACATAAATAGTATGACAAAAAATATCGCAAGTATAAAATGTAAGTTCCGATCCTTTTGCTGATAACGCAAATAACCAATAATACTGAGAACAATTGCTAAAAAATAAGCAG
>JBOFGC010000113.1:0-7059 GCA_051648945.1 Bacilli bacterium | reverse complement strand
CACCGGATTCAGGTAGTGTTTTCTTTGATGAAAAAGACGTCACAGGTCAAGGAATTGGCGAACGCGGAGTAGGCTTTGTATTTCAACATTATGCACTTTTCCGTCATATGACAGTATTTGATAACATTGCGTTCGGACTTACAGTTATGCCGAAACAAAATCGTCCATCAAAAGAAACGATCGACAAAGAAGTAAATCAGTTGCTTCATTTGATTAAATTGGAACATATAAAAGATCGTTTTCCACATCAACTAAGCGGTGGTCAACGTCAACGTGTAGCGCTTGCCCGTGCATTAGCGGTGAAGCCGCAAGTTCTGCTTCTTGATGAACCGTTTGGTGCACTTGATGCAAAAGTTAGAAAAAGTTTACGCCGCTGGTTACGTGAATTACATGCGGAACTTGGTATGACAACAATCTTCGTTACGCATGACCAAGAGGAGGCGCTCGATGTAGCAAATCGAATCGTCATTTTGAACGAAGGGAAAATTGAACAAATTGGAACGCCTCAAGAAGTGTATGACGTACCAAACTCTGCGTTTGTTTATGACTTTTTAGGAAATGTGAATTTATTTCACGGTCGCATTCAAGGTGGAAAACTGATTCTAAATGATAAAGAAGCGTTAAGCATTGGTGATGACCAAACAGCAGCAACCGATTCAGAAAAAGCAATAGGTTTTGTGCGTGCGCATGACCTCCACATTTATAAACGAGAAGAAGCGGATGATTCATGTCTACAAGTACAAGTGAAACACATTCAAATGCTCGGTCCGGTTGTAAAACTAGAGCTGTATGCAAAAGAGAATGAACTTTTTCTTGAAGCGGAAGTTACGCGTGAACGGTATCGCGAATTGAATGTCGAAGTGAATCAAAGTGTATGGGTAAAACCGTATGAGTGTCGTGTTTTTGTTCCAGAAGATTTTAGTATATAGAGTTGTAAAAAAACAGGTGAAACGTTGCACATTTAACGAATTCGCCTGTTTTTTTTGTGTTCACCCCGCTTGAAAATTCAGTGATTTTCAACAAACTAGGGGCGGACACTTTGTAACAGAAGTAGTTGAAAATGCTTGAATTGAATTGTAAATATTCCTAGAGTAGTTTTCGATTTTTTACGGGCATAATACAAAAGAGTGCAAGAGAAAAAAAGTGATTTCACATATTTGTTGAAATGTTTGGGACAAACAATTATTTTCAAAAAATATATACTTACTTTTTTACGTATATCATGTATTATCGTTAATTGTGTGCACTACTTGATTATGCAGATGGAGGATGACAGATGGAATTAAATATGCAAGAAATGCTATTCACCTTTGTTGGTGGACTTGGTATCTTTTTATTCGGTATAAAGTCGATGGGAGATGGCCTACAAAAAGCAGCGGGTGACAGACTCCGTGATATTTTAGATCGTTTTACGAGTAATCCGTTCATGGCCGTATTAGCCGGGATAATCGTTACAATACTTATTCAAAGTAGTTCAGGAACTACGGTAATTACAGTTGGACTTGTTAGTGCAGGGTTCATTACACTGCGCCAAGCAATTGGAATCATCATGGGTGCCAATATCGGTACTACAGTAACAGCATTCATTATTGGTATTAAAATTAGTGACTATTCTCTCCCAATCATCGCGATTGGTGCCGTTTTACTCTTTTTCTTTAAAAGTAAAAAAATACATAATATCGGTACAATCGTATTTGGATTCGGTGCACTTTTCTATGGTTTAGATTTGATGGGTTCAGGAATGAAACCATTAACACAATTGGAAGCATTCAAAACATTAACACTTGAAATGAGTGATAATCCAATTCTTGGTGTTGTTGTTGGTACAGTACTTACTGTTGTTGTACAAAGTTCGAGTGCAACGATTGGTATTCTACAAGAACTTTATGACCAAGGTGCAATTGAATTATCAGCAGCCCTTCCAGTATTATTTGGAGATAACATCGGTACGACAATTACTGCTGTTTTAGCATCAATTGGTGCCATTGTAGCAGCGAAACGAACGGCTGTCGCCCACGTACTATTTAACTTGATTGGTGCACTTATTTTCTCGCTCGGTCTCGGATTGTTTACAAAGTTAATTCTCATGTTCCAAGCAACATTAGATTTAAATCCGAAAATGACCATTGCCTTTGCACATGGTACATTCAATGTTACCAATACACTTATTCAGTTACCATTCCTTGGTGCATTAGCGTATGTTGTAACAAAAATAGTTCCAGGAAAAGACTCAACAATTGAATATAAACCTAAACATTTAGATCCACTGTTTATTGAGCAAAGTGCTTCTATTGCGTTGCAGCAAGCGCGTGAAGAAGTAAAACGTATGGCTGAATTTACACAAGTCGGATTAAAAGAAGCATCCACATACTTTATGACGGGGCAAAATCGTCATATGGAAGTTGCGCTTCAATTAGAAGACGCAATTAATAATTTAGACAAACGAATTACTGGGTATCTCGTGAAATTATCGAGTGTGTCACTAACTGATGAAGAAAGTGCAGAACATATGCGCCTTCTAAACACAGTTCGCGATTTAGAGCGAATTGGTGATCATTTTGAAAACATTGTTGAATTAGCTGAAAGTATTCAATTAAATAAAGTTCATCTGACAGAAGAGACGATGGCAGATGTGAAAAACATGTTCGAAGTCGCAGAACAAGCACTAACGACTGCGATTGCATCATTCGAAGCACGTGACGAAGTAAAAGCGCGTGAAGTGTTCCGTCTTGAAGACCAGATTGATAACTTAGAACGTCGTTATCGTAAACAACATTTATTGCGTTTAAAAGAGGGGAAATATTCACCTGAAGCGGGCGCAATTTATGTAGATGTAATTTCAAACTTAGAGCGAATTGGTGATCACACAGTGAATATTGCGGAAGCGGTATTAGGTGTACGTGATTAATGGGGTACTTTAGCCCGTAACAAAAAGAGGCATTTCTGTTTTTTGAGCAGAAATGCCTCTTTTTTCGAATTTTGACCCGCTCAATGAGAGAAACGTAAGAAAAGTAGATGAAGCAACGTTTTTTTGCATGAAGCAGAGATTTCTTTATCAATAGGACACGACCGATAGTTCTAATGCAGAAACCAAAAAACCAGTCGCCAAAGCAACTGGTTTTTTGGTTTCTGCAGCATACGGGGGGTGACTGCAGAAAAAAAGTTTTGGGGGTTAGAGTATTAACTCTTCCAAATAAATGTAATCTGCTCTAGCATTTTGCTTTCATCGCAGAGAAATTATAATGATTTTGAGAAAAAGTAAATATTTAGTTGTGACAATATTGTTAACAACTTATCCTTATTTTATACGATAACGAAACAAATGAAAAGCATTTTATCTTAAAATTTCTTGTTTAGAAAGTAAATTTATTGTGAATGACCTTGAGATGAATGGTGAAAACTAATCCATAGACTGAGCGAAGGGATAAACTAATATGAAAAAAAACAATAAATGGGTGTGGATGCTTGTTTTGTGCTGTTGTGTTGTATTGGGAAATTCAGTTCTTGCCTACGAAGCAATTAGTGAAAAAAGATTTACTTTTCGTTCAAAATATTATGACGTCCAATTACGTATTCCGTACTTTAAAAGTGAAAGTGTTCATTCAATTGAAGAAACTTGGAATGAAATCATGCGAGAACGAAGCTTTGTACAACATTTCAATTACTTAAATACGAGTACGTCACTTGCACTTCAAGAAGGTGAAATTAACGGGAGCGAATTGAAGCCTTTTTCATTGCAATTACGATGGGAGAAGAAATTTGAAAGTGAAAATATCGTCAATATCATGCTGATTTTTCATGAAAAAAATTATCATTCACTGCAGTGGCAAAGTTATATTTTTCAGAAAGACAAGGAAAATCCCCTTACCTTGCAGCAGTTTGTAGGGAAAGAGAAGTGGGATTGGTTCACAAAAAAAGTCATGGAGAAAGATCAGAAGGGACTTTTTTCAAAAATGTTAACTACAGAAAACAGTGATTATTATATTGAACATAATCGTATCGTCCTTTTTTGTACAATAGATGTTCAGGGGAGAAATGAAATCCAAACATTAGAAATTGAAGAAAGCGAAGTAATACTCGATGAACATCACTAAGGCAATTTGGATGGCAACGGTGTTGATGCTAAGTGTACAGTGCAATGTTTTTGCTGAAGAAAATAAAGTATATAATCGAAAAAAATTCGAAAGTGAAGGCTCTGTCATCTGGGAAGTACCAATGAAAGAAAAACTTATTGCGTTAACTTTTGATGATGGTCCAGACCCTGCCTACACGCCTCGATTACTCGATGTGTTAAAGCAATCTAACGTAAAGGCGACATTTTTTGTACTCGGACGAAATGTTGAACATCATCCGAAAATTGTTGCTCGAATGGTGAAAGAAGGACATCAAGTAAGTAATCATACATACAATCATCCGAAATTAGGTAAATTAAATGCTGACCAAATGAAAGACGAATTATGGCGTACGGAAGCTTTATTACGTCAATATCGGACCGATTTCCCAGCCTTATTACGACCGCCTACCGGACAATGGGACCCACGTATTGTAAAAGAAGTGAGTAAACTAGGGTTCGTAGTCACACTTTGGTCGTGGGATCAAGATACATATGATTGGCAAGACCCTGGTGTCTCTACAATTGTGAAGCGTATTATGGATGGATTAAGTCCTGGTGATATCGTCATCATGCATGATGCAGGTGGCAACAGAAATCAAACAATTGCCGCAGTAAAAGCGGTCTTGCCACTGCTAAAAAGCAAAGGATATCGCTGTGTAACGGTTGATCAATTGTTATATCATCATCCGGTTTATGAAAAAATAAAGAACGAACAACTTTATAAACAACTTCAAATGGGGAAATAAATGTAATAATTGTAACAGTATAATAGTAACAATTCACAATCGACAAAATATAGGGAATATGTACTCTTTTCTACATTTTTAGTGAATTTTCGTTCTGTATATGTTACATTTAGATTACAAAATAGTTGAGGGGGAAATGAAGTATGGATGGTTTCTTTTTTTCATTTGAACAATTATTACTTTTCATCGTATGTGCGAGTCTTGGGGTGTTTTTCTTAACGTATGTAGTTTCCTCATTCATTTTTAAGTGGAACGAAATACGCGAAGAACGTCGTTTAAATAAATTACTTGAACGAAGAAATGCAAGTATTCGTCAGTAAAGAAAAGAGTATACCAATAATTGGTATACTCTTTTCTATTGTGTACGAAACATCGATTTTAAGAGCCAAGTGACACTTAACAAACAAAGTAAAAGTAGCAGTACGGAGAGTGTCATGCTATTTGTCCATAGAAATTGTGTGCCAAGTGCTTTTACATTTGTACCAATTATAGCGAGACTAACGATGAGTGTCAGCGGTTTTTCTGGGACAATTCGGACGAGATATGCGGCAAGAGGTGCTGCGATGACACCGCCAATAATGAAAAGAAATACAATGTTCCAAGGAATTTGTTTGGCTCCAAGTGCAAGAATAAATCCGACACTTGCGCTACATGCAATTAAAAACTCACTCGTATCGACCGTCCCTATTACTTTACGCGTTTCTAAGTGCTTTCTAGAAAGTAAGACAGGTGTACAAATAGGCCCCCAGCCACCACCACCAGACGCATCAAAAAATCCACCAAGAAAGCCAAGTCCAGAAAGACCTTTTGCACTCATGGGCTTTGAATAATTTGGCGTTAAAAATACGAAAGTTTTTAAGAAAATATAAACACCTAATACACATAAAAATATTGCAATTAATGGTGCAACAATATGAACAGGTGCATAGCTAAGTGTGAGTGCTCCTAAAAATGCACCGACCATGCCGCTCGGAACAAGAGCGCGAATGCTTCTCCAATCCACGTTTTTAAATGTAATATGCATACTTGCAGAGGCAAGCGTTGTGAAAATTTCTGAAAAATGCACACTAGCGCTCGCTAAAGCGGGAGCAAGTCCGAGCGAAAGCAGTAACGTTGTCGAAGTGAGACCATAACTCATTCCGAGTGCCCCATCGACCAGTTGTGCGAAAAAACCAATGATCGTAATCGCGAGTAGTTGTTTCAAAATTGTACCTCCTATAAGCAATCTACTTAAGAAGGTTATATGAGACAAGCTTAAACCCTATGCTCTTTTTCGGAAATAATCTTCAAGATTGTGCTTTACTTCGATTTTTCCGCATGAAAAATATGCTCAGCCCGACAAAAATAACAATTCCTACACTTAAATACACACTCCATATACCATAGTTCTTCCACAGTTCGAAAAGTGTACTCCCAAATAAAATATACGTACTACTCCATAAAAATGAACCGAGAAATGTATAAAATATAAACTCAAAAAAAGAGGCACGTTGTATGCCGAAATAATAGTTTGAAATCACACGGATACCAGGTAAGAACTTTGAAAAAATGAGCAAAGGAATCCGATATTTGTTGCTAAGTTTTTCAAAATGCTTCATTCGTTCTTCTGTGAGTCCGATTTTTGGTCCCCATTTATCAAGAATGGTATGCGCAAATGTTAATCCGATCCAATACGCAGAAACTGAACCGAGTGTCGTTCCAAGGGAAACACTACAAATCATTGCGACCGCATCCCAAATACTATGGGTGAGTTTGACACCTACGAATAGTAGAATAGACTCTCCCGGCATCGGAATTCCGATCATCTCAAGACAGAATAGGGGAAGTAAAATGATATAGCCCCACTCTAATATAAATGCAATAAACTGGTCCATAGTATCCTCTCCTTTGGCTCTTTGTATTATATATTTGACGTGTTGTTTTCATTAATATAGGAAACTAGATTTTGACAGAATGTATTCTAAATATGTTTTCTCAGGACAAGGTGATTATAAACGTGAAGGGTCCAATGTTTGAAAGTAAGGGCCCAATGTTTGTTGGTAAGGGTCCAATGTTTGAGTGTAAGGGTCCAATGAATGGACGTAAGGGCCCAATGTTTGAAAGTAAGGGCCCAATGTCTGAGCGTAAGGGTCCAATGCATGAAAGTAAGGGCCCAATGTTTGATCGTAAGGGTCCAATGAATGGACGTAAGGGTCCAAT
>JBOFGC010000112.1:0-3909 GCA_051648945.1 Bacilli bacterium | reverse complement strand
GGTTAACCACTCATTAAATTTAAAACCGACCGATTGAAGACTGCCAGCATAGATGAAACCGGCACTTGTATGTAAGCTCACACTCGTATCGTTGTTCTCAGCGATGACTGCGATGATATTTGCATGGTTCAACTGCTTTGCATGCTCAATCAGTGACTGTAACAAGCGTGTTGCTATGCCACGACTTCGATAACTTGGACTTACGTAAATACTATTCTCAACAGTATTATTGTACGCATCTTTTTCTTTAAAGTACTGAATACATGCATAACCAACAACAACATCCTCGATTACTGCTACAAGTAGAACATGTAATGGGTTCTCGAACTTTTTAAACCAAACTTCCATATCACTTTCACGTTTCGGCTCGGTATCAAATGTTGCAGTCGTATGTAAAATTGCATGATTGTATATGGCTGTTATGGCAGAGATGTCGTTTGGAATTGCTTTTCTTATGATCATTTCGTTCACCTTTTCGTAACTAATATCTTTTTATTTATAATAGGTGATTTTAGACAGTTGTTCAATATAAATATATCAAAAAACCCAAGAACGTGTATTCGACCGCCTTGGGTTTTTTCTCATTTTTCTTTTGTATTGACCGTTTTCTCATATAAGATTGGCATTGGTCTCGGAAACGCTTTCGAAAAATCAACGCCGAATGTCATATCTGTTTTACGAATATATTCGACAAATACAGAAAGATGTTGGAACGGCGCATACGTAGATTCGCCATATAACACGTTCATTGTCTCTTTCGAATAAGATACAGAACGATAGTCCTCTCCCTTTTCAAAAGAAATGACATGTAGCAACTGTTCAGGTTTTTTACTCTTCAGAAATGCTAACTTCGTATCGTAGCTTTTGTTTAACGACGTAAATTCACCTGTGATTTCCTCAAGTTCACTAGTAATAAGAGAATATACGAGTTGATTTTCAAACCGAATGCTCGCGAGTTTTTCACGATATTCGTCTAAAAGACTGATATAAACTTCGGTTTGTTTTTTCTCTTCAATCATGGATTCGCTCAATAATTTTACAAACTCATTCACCATCGCAATGTCATCTGCTGTCCACAATTTAGGATCAATTACTGTATAATCTGATGAAATGTCATCATACGTATTGAATTTCTGTAGAACTTTATTCCAAAGACGCTCATTACGTTGCATTTTACTTTCAAACTGTTTATAGCGAGCCATTTCATTTTCGCTATAGTCGACAATATAAACATCGTCTTCGAAATATTCTACCGTATACTTTTGTGTGAGCGGCGTATTATATAGCGTTTTAAAATACGCTTCAGCAAAAGCTGTTTGTTGTTCGATTTGTTGGATTGTCTTTGTAACGAGTGCAATGTTTTTTTGTTCGTTCGGCTTTTGTTGTAATTTTTTTAGTATGTTTGAAAATTCTTCTTTCCAAAAGCCAAGCGAATACGTTTGATTAATTACCATTTCTTTGTAATCAAGATCAAACTGTTTCACTTCTTTTAAAACTTCAATACTCCAACCACTTTCTTGTTGAAACGCAACTTGTTTACTCTCAACGGATAAAGCATACACATTAAGATGGCCAAAAACTAATGACGCACTAACAATGGCACTGACAATCCCTTTATTCATCACATTCGCTCCCTTTTTCTCGTCTTCTTACATCGAATTAGACGGACTAGTGGAACAAAAAGTTTTCAGAATGTTTAGTTAAAAAGAAAATCATAGGAGTAATTTGAAGGGAGTATTGTAACGATATCTTTCGTTAATGTTTCCCATGCTTCAAACCGGTCATTCACTAGCTCAAACTTAACTGCAGAGAGATGTAGTAGCAGTAGCAACCAGTGAATTTTATGTTTCGTTGCAATTTTTTGCGCTGCATCAATACATTCTTGCGTTGAAACTTCATTCCCTTCTTGAAAACTAACGGCTGCTAACACTAAGTGCGTGAGTGACTGTAGTACTTTATCTTTTTGTTTGATCAGACCTTTCGCACGTTCGCGCACTTCTTCATAGTTTTTCGCCGTATAATAGGTAAGTAGCGTCTCAAAATTTAAATGTGCCGTATTTTTTTCTGCAACGAGCTTTTCACTTGCTGCGAAGCATTCAAGTGATTCATCGTATTCCGCTTGCAAACGATGACATATTCCTAAATACATAGCAACATTGGCCATTTCTTTCGGTTCCATAATTCCGACTTGCTGAAGCATTTGCAGCGTCTTTTTCGCTTTCGACAATTGACCCATTTTTAATAATGTCATAGCTTGTAGCATTGAAAGTTTCGAGCTAAGTACAATCGACATTTGAACGTCGCTAGCTAACACACTATTCACTAATTCTTGAACTTGAATAAACTTAGATTCAATGAAAAGGCAATATGCTTGGATGTATTTCATCTCAGCAATGTCTACATCTTCATTTGAAAGGGTTGTTTGAAGTGTAATCACAAAATTACTAGCGTCTTTCGCTTCTTCATAATTTCCCTTTTTAAAATGACATTTAGCAAAAAGACTGTTTATATTCCGAACACTTGTGATGTCTTTATTTTGAATGTATTGTTGCGTCTCTGTTAATGTACGAATCGCAGCGTTGCACTTCCCAATTTCATAGAGTGCTTTTGCTTTTAAATAATAGATGTTGCCCATAAATACGGTAAGTTGTGGTTCAACAACAACATCTTCTAGTATGTCCAATGCTTCTTGATAGCGTTTCACGTTACAAAGTGACGTACAAACCGCTTCAATTTTTTCAATATCTGTTCGGTGGCGAATTTCATATTTGTTTTTTGAACTATTATCCTCACCAACAAGTTCACTAATCGACAGCCCTAGTCTGCGTGATAGAAATTCAATATTTTTAAATGTTGGACTTACCATATCACGTTCAATTAAACTAACCATGCCTGCACTTACATCCGTTCCAGCTAAATCTGCTTGAGTAAGACCAAGTGCTTTTCTTCTCGCTTTTAATCGTTCTCCAATAGAGTCCATAGCTTCACCCTTCTATCCTATTATTCTATATACTTTCATATTACAAAAAAGAACAAGGATAGTCAAAATTAAATCATACTTATATTTCGTCAAAATATATGTTTTTTCTACATTTTGACGAAATAATGTATGATCTACTATAACATGTTTCTCATCAACCCTTACCCGTACTACCAAAACCACCTTCACGAAGCGTTGAAACATCATCATTTTGTGTGACTAAGTACTTTTTAAAAATCCCTTGAGCGACGCGCTCTCCTTGTTCAAAATGAACCACTTGGTCAGTCGTATTCCAGAGAGGTAATCCTATATTATTCGGATAGTAGTCCGCATCGATAATCCCTGTACCATTTGCGAGTACGACACCCTTTTTAATCGCTATTGATGAACGGATGAAGATTTCTAACACATCGTCATTGTTCATATTTGCACATATATTCGTAAACGCTAGTTTACGCTCACCAGGTTGTAAGGTGATTGCAGCCGCCAATGCAAAATCATAGCCTGCTGATGCACTTGTGCCCCGTTTTGGTAAAACAGCAATTCCTTCTTTATGTAATTCACTGGATACGACTTCAAAAATGCGCTGATTTGTTTTCATTTTGACACACTCCATTCCATTTTACTTCCTCTACTTTATGTACTATGGCGTGAAAAGTCAAATGATTTTCTATGGAAACTATTTAGTTACGCGAGAACTATGTGCGGTGGTTGGTGTTACTACGCCAGACGACTTCGCTTTCCTGTGGGGCAGCCGCAAGCCTCCTCGTCGCGGTAAAGCTGCTCCTGTGGGGTCTTGCCTGGCTACCTTGAATTGTACCCTATGTCAAGGACACATTAAGTAGACCCCCTATGCAACTTTTAGAAGATGATTTCTGTATTCTACAGGAGTCATCTTTTCTAAATCCCATTGGTATCTTTCGTGATTA
>JBOFGC010000111.1:0-1601 GCA_051648945.1 Bacilli bacterium | reverse complement strand
TGGCGAAAGAAAAAGGTTATTTTAAAGAAGTAGGGTTAGATGTTGAAATCGTAACGCCAGGAGAAGGTCCAGGTGTAGAAGCGCTTGTTGCTAATGGAACTGTTGACTTTGGTGTAAGTTACCAAGAAAACGTGACAATGAGTCGCGAGCAAGACATTCCTGTTGTAAGTATAGCGGCAATCATTCAACACAACACTTCTTCATTGGCACGTGTAAACGGTGCAAACATAAAAAGTGCTAAAGATTTAGAAGGCAAAACGTACGGTGGTTGGGGAAGTGCCTCTGAAATTGCTACGCTTCAAGCGATCATGAAAGAAGCGGGCGCAGATTATGACAAATTGGAAGTGGCAACACTCGGTCAGTTAGACTTTTTCCAAGCAATCGGAAAAGAAGCAGATTTAATGTGGATTTATGATGGTTGGACAGGTGTAGAAGCGAAACTTAAAGGCATCGAAATCAATAAGTTAGCAATTAAAGATTTAGAACCACGCCTTGATTACTACACACCTGTTTTAATTACGAGTGAAAAATACATTGCTGAAAAATCAGAAATCGTAAAAAGCTTTATGACAGCAACTGCAAAAGGATACGAATTAGCGATTGAAAATCCAAAAGAAGCTGCGAAAATGTTAATCAAAAACGTTGATGACGCGAATGAAAAATTGATTATTGAAAGTCAAAAATATTTAGCAGATAAATATAAAGAGGATGCACCACAATGGGGCTATCAAGAAAGCACTGTTTGGAGTAATTATGCTGCGTTTTTAACAGAATACAAGCTACTAAAAAAACCATTCCAAGCAGAAAAGGCGTTTACTAATGACTTTTTACCAGAACAAAAATAGTTCGGAACAAGTCGTATCATTAGAAAATGCCAGTGTTGATTTTGGTGCGTTACACGTGTTCCACAATCTAAACACTCAGATTTTTAAGGGAGAATGTGTGGCAGTTGTCGGTCCATCAGGTTGTGGAAAAACAACATTTCTTGAAGTGTTAGGTGGTTTTTGTGAACTTACGGAAGGAATTCTTTCCGTTAATGAAGCACTTGCAGAACAGAAACCCGCGCTAATGACGCAAGAAATTACATTATTTCCATGGTACAATGTGATTCAAAATGTGGCATTACCACTCCTTTTACAAGGAAAAAGTAAAACAGAAGCAAAAGAAGTAGCAATGAAACTGTTGAAACAATTTGGATTAGAGGAATTTGCACACTACAAAGTGCAGCAACTCTCAGGCGGAATGCAACAACGACTCTGTTTTTTACGCACACATTTGGCAGATTCGCCGCTCGTTTTATTAGACGAACCGTTTGCGAAACTCGATTATATTACGCGACAAAAAATTTATGAATGGCTACTTTTTTTCATTGAACAACGTAGAAGTTCTTGGGTTCTTGTCACACACGATTTAGACGAAGCACTCAAACTGGCAGACCGAATTCTCGTATTTGGCGACAGACCTAAAGGGATTGTTGGTGAGTGGAGACTTGAAGATGCACAGCGGATACGCTCGGAACAAAACGTGATGGAGAAACTTTGGCAAGTAAAACAAGAAATCGTTCATTGCATTGAGCAACATTCAGAATTAAATATGTAGAG
>JBOFGC010000110.1:0-2750 GCA_051648945.1 Bacilli bacterium | reverse complement strand
CTTGCTGTTTCGCCTTCAATTGAAAAAGGAACGCAAATTGCAGTGCGCGAAACGTTTGCAGATATTGGTGCAACAATTGCAGACAATTTCAAAGTAGAGTTACCACAACATGGAAAAAGCTTTTTAAAAGAACTTTAATAGAAATTCTGGGGGAAAATAGTATGAAAAAACGTGTTCAAAGCGCAGTAGATTTTTTACAAACAAAAATTTCGAAAAAACCTGAAATCGCTCTTATTTTAGGAAGTGGATTGGGTGTATTAGCAGACGAAGTAGAGCAAGCAGTCGTAGTACCGTACGCTAGTATTCCGAATTTTCCTGTTTCAACAGTAGAAGGACATGATGGCGAATTCATTTTCGGCACACTTCAAGGTGTTGAAGTTGTTGTAATGAAAGGACGTTTTCATTTTTATGAAGGTTACGAAATGAATGATGTAACACTCCCTGTGCGTGTCTTCGGTGCGTTAGGCATCGAAAAAATCATTGTTACAAATGCAGCAGGTGCAGTGAACACTTCATACAAACCAGGCGATTTTATGGTAATTAATGATCATATTAATAACTTAGGAACAAATGCACTCATCGGACAAAATGAAAAAGAATGGGGACCACGTTTTCCAGATATGAGTACAGCGTATGACCCTGCATACATTGAAATTGCACATCGTGTAGCAAATACGTTGAATATAACGCATCATGTTGGCGTATATTGTGCGAATACGGGTCCAACATACGAAACGCCAGCCGAAATTCGTATGATGCGTGTTTGGGGTGCTGATGCAGTCGGAATGAGTACAGTGCCAGAAGTAACGGTTGCACGCCATATGGGCATGCGCATTCTCGGAATCTCTTGCATCTCAAACATGGCTGCAGGTATTTTACCGCAACCACTTACACACGATGAAGTAATGGAAATTGCGACACAAGTGCGCGGAGACTTCTTAGCACTCGTACGTGGGATTCTTGTAGAACTCTAACACAATTGTACGGATAAGGGAGGATCAAGCGACATGAGAATGGTAGACTTGATTGAGAAAAAACGAAACGGACAAAGTTTGACAGCACAAGAAATTGATTGGATTATCCAAGGTTACACAAAAGGTGAAATTCCAGACTATCAAATGAGTGCGTGGTTAATGAGTGTTTATTTTCAAGGAATGACAAAAGAAGAAACAGCGGCACTTACGATGAGTATGGTTCATTCTGGTGAAGCGCTAAACTTAGATTGGATTCCTGGTGTGAAAGTAGACAAACACAGTACAGGTGGAGTGGGTGACACGACGACACTCGTTCTCGCACCACTTGTAGCAAGTGTTGGTGTGAGTGTTGCAAAAATGAGTGGTCGAGGTTTAGGGCATACAGGGGGTACGATTGACAAGTTAGAGAGCTTTCCTGGATTTAGCGTTGAACTAAGTGCTGAGAAATTCCAAGAACTTGTAAAAAACAATCATCTCGCAGTCATCGGCCAAAGTGGCGATTTGGCGCCAGCTGATAAGCTAATGTACGCTCTTCGTGATGTGACAGGTACAGTGAATAGTATTCCTCTTATTGCAAGTTCAATCATGAGTAAAAAAATCGCAGCAGGTGCAGACGCGATCGTACTTGATGTGAAATTCGGTAGTGGCGCATTCATGAAAGATATTGAAGATGCCAAAGCGTTAGCGCAAGCGATGGTCGATATCGGAAAAAGCGTGGGCCGAAACACAGTCGCTTTACTTACAAACATGAACGAACCGTTAGGATTTGCAATCGGAAATGTGCTTGAAGTCAAAGAAGCAATTGATACACTACGTGGAGAAGGACCAACTGATTTGACAGAACTATGTATTGAACTCGGTGCGCATATGACCTACTTTGCTAAAAAAGCAGAAACAATCGATGCAGCACGCGAATTAATGAAACAACAAATTCAGTCAGGTGCGGCGCTTGCTGTGTTTTCTGATTTTATTACCCATCAAGGTGGAGACGGTACACTCGTATTTGAAACAGAACGATTCGCAGCAGCACCTTATCAAATTCCGTTTTTAAGCGAAAAAGATGGCTGGATTTCTGCAATGGAAAGCCAACAAATTGGCGAAGCCGCAATGGTTTTAGGTGCAGGACGACAAACGAAAGAGAGTAAAATCGATTTGAGTGTCGGCTTAGTTCTTCATAAAAAAGTAGGGGACAAAGTGGAAATTGGTGAGCCAATTTTAACAATGTATGCAAACAGTGAAGATGTAACAGCTTGCACTGCACGCCTTTCGAAAGCAATCGAAATTTCAGAAGTGAAAGTAGTAAAATATCGTCTCATTGACAGGGTTATAGACTAACAAACTTGCGTGTTTTTCATAGAACATACACATAAACGCGAGCGTAGCCCTTTTTCACAACCCAATGATGAAAAGGTTTAACGCGACCATCAACACGTCGATGAAGGGTACGGAGACAGGCAACGGAGACTCCCGTGGAATCAGGCGGAAACGTGTGACCCCACAGGAGCAGCTTTACCGCGACGAGGAGGCACACGGCCGCCCCACAGGACGCGGAGTTGCCTGGCGCAGTACCCCAGTTCTACACAAACATACGCGATATCCCAATTATTTTCCTAGAAAAGCGATAAAAATCATACAATTGATTTTTATCGCTTTTTTGTATGTATAAAGATAGGTACAATGGAAAAACTAGGGAGTGAATGTCGAATGGAGGGCAAGAAAATGAAAAAAATATGGACAGCATTATTTACAAGTAGTTTATTTTTGTTTACCACAATT
>JBOFGC010000109.1:0-11820 GCA_051648945.1 Bacilli bacterium | reverse complement strand
CCAATGATGAAAAGGGGTCACCGCGTGCTCATAACGAAGCAAGGGGAGATGGAGTCAGGCACCGAAGACTCCCGTGGAACAGGTAGCCAAGCAAGACCCCGCAGGAGCAGCTTTTTCGCGACGAGGAGGCTTGCGGCTGCCCCACAGGAAAGCGAAGGTGCCTGACGTAGCCGACCCAACCACCAAACAAGTTCTCGCGACCAACTAACAGCAGTTTCCATACAAAAAACGAGCATACATCAAACGCTTACGATGTATGCTCGTCTACAGTATATCGTCTTTATTCTACAGAAATTAAGAATGAATAAAGCGGTTGTCCACCTGAATGTACTTCAACTTCTACATCTGGATATGTACTCTCTGTCCATTCAACAACGGCTGCTGTTTCTTCTTCTGTCGCATCTTCACCTTGGAATAAAGTTACGATTTCTGATTCTTCATTGATCATCATTGCTAATAGTTTGCGTGTTGCTTCTACTTTGTCTTTATCTGTGTCGCTTACTTTACCTTCAAGGATACTCATCCAATCGTTTGCTTCAATTGTACGCCCTTCAAACTGCGTATCACGAACTGCATACGTTACTGCACCACTTTTCACTGTTGAAAGTGCTTCTGTCATACTTTCTTCGTTTGTTGCAGGTTGTTCCATTGGGTTGAAAGCAAGTAATGCTGCCATACCCTGTGGTAAAGTTTTTGACGGAATAACATGAACTTCTACATCAGCAACTTCTGCTGCTTGGCGTGCTGCCATAACGATGTTTGAGTTGTTTGGTAAAATGTATACAACATCCGCATTTGTTTCTTCAATTGCAGATACGATTTGTTCTGTACTTGGATTCATCGTTTGTCCACCTTCGATGCAATAACTTGCACCCATGCTTGTGAACATTTCTTTGATTCCTTCTCCAAAAGCTACAGCGATAATGCCGTATGGTTGTCGCTCTTTTGGCGCTTGTGGAGTTTGTGATTGTTCGCCATGTTCTTCCATAATGGCACTATGTTGTTCGCGCATGTTTTCAATTTTTAAATTGATTAATGAACCAAACTTTTGTGCGTATGAAAGACATTCACCTGGATATTCCGCGTGAATATGAACTTTTACTAAATCATCACTTGCAACAACGAGTAAACTATCCCCTTTTGTGCTCAATGTATTACGGAATGTTAATTCATTGAATGGGTGTTTTTTCGTCAGTTGCGGATCAAGTTTAACCATAAATTCTGTGCAATAGCCAAATTCAAGGTCTTCGACGTTCATGCTCGTTTGTGCATGGTGAATTTCTTCAACAGACTCAGGTACGCTTAAGTTGCTTTCCTTCGCTTCTACTGTTTCACCTTTAAGTGCTGCGTGCATGCCTTCATAGATGAAAACAAGTCCTTGTCCGCCACTATCTACTACACCAACTTCTTTGAGAACAGGTAAAAATTCCGGCGTACGTTTTAGTGAAGCATTTGCTTCTTGAATCATCTTCGTGAAGAATGAATCAAAATCTGTTTCTGTTTCAGCAAGTTCAACTGCTTTTTTCGCTGTATCTTTTGCAACAGTTAGAATTGTTCCTTCTACTGGTCGGAGTACCGCTTTATAAGCTGTTTCTACACCTTTTTCAAGTGCTTGTGCAAATGTAACGATATCGACTTCATGTAATGTTTCAACACCACGAGCAAATCCTCGGAATAATTGACTTAAAATTACGCCCGAATTTCCACGCGCTCCCATTAATAATCCACGCGATAAAACGTTAGCTAATTTACCAACGTTTTCGTCGGTCGCTTTCGCTACTTCTTTCGCACCAGAAGTCATCGTTAAATTCATGTTTGTTCCTGTGTCGCCATCCGGAACTGGAAAAACGTTTAAGCTATCAACGTATTTCACATGGTTTGTTAAGTTTTGTGCGCCATTTTGAATCATCAATTTAAATAATTGACCATCCATAACTGTATGTGACAATGTAATTTTCCTCCTAACATTTTGATGAGCCTAGCTCATCACCTTCACGCCTTGAACAATAATGTTCACACTGTTTACAGGTAATCCTAATGATTGTCCTAGCGTGTATTTCACTTTTGATTGAATGTTGCTTGCAACTTCAGATATTTTCGTACCATAACTTACGATTACGTATAAATCAATATGTACCTCATCTTCAACTTGTCGGATGATTACTCCTTTAGAAAAGTTTTCGCGTTTCAAAATGTCGGTAATACCGTCGCGTAAACCACCTTTAGAAACCATACCAACAACGCCATAACAATCTACTGTAGCGCCACCAGCGAGTGCTGAGATTACCTCATTACGAACATCAATCGTTCCTAAGTCGTTCTTAATTTCAATCGGCATACTTGCCCACCCTTTCTTCTCGTCGGATTTGAATGTGTGAAAATCTCAAAAAGTATTTACATTTATTTTACGTCCAATATGAATTAAAATACATAATACATTTTCACGCAACTCTATTTTATCATGTTAGCATAATTATGAAAAAGAAGAAAACGGATTTCCCACAATGTTCACCGATTTTTACTACCTACCTATATTGCCCTATGCTAATTGTTACCGTCAAGTTAAATATCTTGATAGTAAAAAGAAAATTGGTTGCAAAAAAAATAATGCTATGATAAACTGATTTAGTGTTTATAAAAGCAACAAGCCTTTGTGTGATAAAAGGAGGGAATAAATATGGCACGTGTATGTGTAATTACAGGTAAAAAGACTAGTACTGGGAACGCTCGTTCTCACGCTATGAACGCTACAAAGCGTAGCTGGGGTGCAAACCTTCAAAAAGTACGTATCTTAGTTGATGGCAAACCAAAGCGCGTTTGGGTTTCTGCTCGCGCATTGAAATCAGGTAAAGTTGAGCGCGTTTAATTTTAAACGTATGCCTCATGCATGAAAAAGCACCAAAATGATTATTCATTTTGGTGCTTTTTACATTAGTTCTTCTTAAATGTGTTCATCATCGCACGAACGAGTCCACCTAGAAACTTTGGTAATTTAATCGTATAAAAACGCACTCTAACACTCCCTTTGAAACAGCCTCATATTCTCTGCTCACTACCCGCATCTGAACTTCTCACAACTAATAATATGCCGCTTTCAAAAGAAAAATAACCAATCTGTCCAATTAATTCATTCGAAATACATAGACTCGATCCAAATTTTAACGTACCGTTTTCTAACCGATAAACAAACGCATCATCATGTGTGATTCCACATACCTCCTCACATAACGCTACCATGGATATATAGGGTAAGGTTTCTGATTTTTCCACCTTTATTATGCCCGGCAAACAAATTTCCATCGTATTTTGTTTGTCATGAATGTAAATCGCAACTTCCGGATTGTTTTTTTTCGTTTGTGCCGCGAGAAAAAGCGAAGCAAATTCATGGTCCAACCGCCCACCTGTAATGCCGTACAAATGTATCTCTTCTGGATTTTGTTCAAGTGCTTTTGTCATGCCCAGTTCTAAATCACTATCATTTTTCATCGGATTAAAATGAAAAAGTTGCGTTTCAGATGCATCGATTGGCACTTCACCATACGAATCCCAATCACCTAAAGCGATGTGTGGTGTAATGCTTTGCGATCTCAAAACCTCTAATCCTCGATCAACGGCGATCCATACGTTATATACTGTACGCAAAAATCCGAGTGAAGGAATACTTTCACTCGGTCCTGCTGCCACAATGGCTATTTTATTCATTAATTTGTCACGCCGCGTTCTGCGCTTTGAATAATTGCTGCAATCGCTTGTGCACGGTCTGCTGTATTATAAACAGCAGAACCTGCTACTAACACGTCTGCTCCTGCTTCCGTACAAAGAACTGCTGTCTCAACGTTCACACCGCCGTCAATTTCAATTTCAATATGACGACCTGTTGTGTCAAGTAACGCGCGTGTTTCTTTAATTTTCGGTACAACACTATGAATGAACTTCTGTCCACCAAAGCCAGGATTTACTGTCATTAATAACACCATATCTAGATCATCAGTAACATGTTTGATGACATCAACAGGTGTATGCGGATTGAGTACAACGCCCGCTTTAACACCGTGAGATTTAATCAGTTGCAGTGTACGGTGTAAATGTACACAAGCCTCGGCATGAACGGTGATGATGTCCGCACCCGCTTTTACGAAGTCCGCAATGTATGCATCCGGATTTTGAATCATCAAATGAACATCCAGTGGTAAATCTGTTGACTTACGGCATGCCTCTACAATTAATGGACCAATCGTAATGTTCGGAACAAAATGACCGTCCATTACATCAATATGAATGTAACTTGCGCCACCGCGTTCTACGTCTTTAATTTCTTCTCCAAGTTTCGAGAAGTCTGCTGATAAAATGGAAGGAGCGATTTTAACCATACTTAATACCTCGGCTTTCTGTCTGTAATTTCTTGCAAAAATGTTAGATAGTTTTTGTAGCGATAACTCGGGAGTTCCCCACTTTCATAGCGCGGAAGTAGTGCACATCCTGGTTCTTTTGTATGCGTACATCCACGGAAACGACATTCGTCACTATAACGAACCATTTCAGAAAAACAATGTGTTAACTGAATTTTATCCATTGGCAATTCAAGCGAACTAAATCCTGGTGTGTCTGCAATAAAATTGTTCGCCACTGAAATTAACTCCACATGACGTGTCGTATGTTTACCTCGACCGAGCGCGTTGCTTATCTCATTCGTTTTAATATTCAACGTATCATCGAGTGCATTGAGTAATGTCGATTTTCCGACACCACTCTGCCCTGCAAGAACAATTGTTTGGCCTTTATTTTCCGCTAGATAACTTTTTAAGCTCGGCATATTTTCTAAATGACCATGTGCATCGATTAGGGTATACCCTAAGTTTCGATAGTCTTCTATATACTTTTCTACTACAGTACTAGACTTTGGTGTTAATAAATCGGTTTTTGTTAATACAATAATTGGTTCAATCTCATTAAATTCTACAAGTGCTAGAAAACGGTCTAACAAACTTGTTGAAAAATCGGGTTCTACAACTGAAAAAACTAGAAAGGCGATGTCCACGTTTGCAATCGGTGGGCGAACTAGTTCATTTTTCCGCTTACCAATGGACATTACATAACCATCTGTTAGGTTTGGTGCTTCAAATTCTACTTCATCACCGACAAGTGGACTTTCGTTTTTTTTACGAAACAAGCCACGTGCACGACATTGATATGTTTCGTTACCATCCCATACGTAGTAAAACCCGCTTAATGCTTTTGTTATTCTGCCTTGTGGCATTTTGACACTCCACTTCTGTTAGTTATTGTACACTGCATTTTCAAAAAGCGTAATGCCGTTGCGTACGATTTTATAGCGACCATTGCTTCCTTTTGCAAGTTCTAAATCTAATGTAATACTTTGGTCTGCGGTAATTGTAAATGAATCAGCAATGCTTCCAAACGAATGATTACGGTCTTCAATATACACTTCAATGAGTTGTCCGAGCCCATCGTCAACTGAGTTGTCATATGGAATAAGCACACTAATTGACTTCGTTGTATACGTCGGTTCTTTCGTGCCTTTGCTCACAATGACTTTTATCGATTCACCTTTTGAAACGCTACCGTTTCCTCCTGGCGAATGACTAATTACAAGACCTTCTGCTACTGTATCACTATACTCTTCCGTAAGATTAACTTTTAATCCTTTTTCATTCGCATATTGAACAGCACTGTCTTTTGTCCATCCGACCATATTCGAAAGGGTAAAGCTTTCTTGTCCTTTTGAAATCCATACTTTTAACGTTGTTTCTTTTAGTGTTACTTCTACACCACTTTTCGGCAGTTGGTCGACAACAACACCAGACGCTGCGTCTGCGTATATGTATTCTACTTCAATTTCACCATACATTTCTGAAAGTGTATTTTCAACGGAACTCCACGGTTTACCGATGTAAGATCCGACAAAATCTGTCTTCGAGCCTTTCGACTTGAAGACAATGACAGGTGAACCGTCTTTGACGACCGTACCTGCTGTTGGTTCCGTACGAATAACCCCATCTTTTTCTACTTTATCATCAAAAATTTGGCGCGTTTCTTTCACTTCAAGACCTTCATCTTTTAGTAACTTTACTGCTTCTTCATAGGATTTTCCAATTACATCTGGTACTTTCACTTCTGAACCACGGAATATTGTTGGCATGACAAACGTAACTAAAATAAAGATCAAAATAGATAACGCCAAAAATGAGAGCGAACCGTATACCCATTTTTTTTGCGTACTCAGTGATTTAAATCGGTCTTTGTACGATGCTTTAGTACTTGATACGACTTTCGATTGTCGCTCCCCACGTTTTTTTACGACTACTTCTTTTGGTAAAACTGGAGCTATAGGCATCGTTTTGTCATTTTTCACTGTCAGATGACGATCACTTTTTATGATCGGTATCGCGATTGTTTTTTCAACGTCTTCACCAAAAAGTAAAGGTGGTTCATTTACTCGGTCTGCATCAAGTGCGGTATGAAATGCTTCATTCATAGTGATTGCTGATTCATAGCGCATACTTGCATCTTTCGCTGTCGCTTTCGCAATAATATTCGCAATACTTTGCGGAACATCAGGTACACTTTCACGAATAGATGGCAAATCACTTTCAAGATGTTTTAACGCAATTGAAACGACATTTTCTCCGGCATACGGTACTGAGCCGCTTAGTAGTTCGTAAAAAACAATACCAAGCGCATACACATCGCTGCCTTTACTCGCGTAACCACCGCGCGCTTGTTCTGGTGAAATGTAATGAACACTTCCCATAAACGAGTGCGTTTGAGTAATTGTCGTATGTGTAGAGGCTTGAGCAATCCCAAAGTCCGTCACTTTTACATGACCTATGCGGTTCACTAAAATGTTTTGCGGCTTAATGTCACGGTGAATAATATCCATATCATGAGCTTGACCAATTGCACTTGTAAGTTCTTGCATAATACAAACTGCTTCATTGACAGCAAGCTTTCCTTGAGAAGCGATATATTCTTTTAGTGTCGGTCCTTCTATATACTCCATGACGATATAGTACATGCCATCCTCTTCGCCGACATCATACACTTCGACGATATTCGGATGTAGTAGTGAACTAATGCTTTGTGCCTCACGTCGAAATCTTTTTACAAATTCATCTTGTTGCGCATACTCTCCGCGCAGTATTTTTATAGCGACATTCCGTTCAAGGATTGGGTCATAAGCGAGATAGACATTCGCCATTCCGCCACCACCAATAAGGCGCTCAACGATGTATCGTTCTCCAATACGTTTTCCGTTCATCATTCTGTATGCTCACCTACCTTATAAGAAATGAGGACGAGTGTGATATTATCTTCCCCACCACGATTGTTCGCTTCTTGGCACAACGTTTCTGCAACAGTTTGAACATGTTCCTCTGAGGCAATCAACTTTTCGATTTCATCATCGCTTACTTTATTCGATAGACCATCTGTACATAGTAATATTTTTGGAACAAATTCTTCATCAATCGCTAAAGTT
The DNA here is from genome assembly GCA_051648945.1 of Bacilli bacterium. Lineage (GTDB taxonomy): Bacteria > Bacillota > Bacilli > JBOFGC01 > JBOFGC01 > JBOFGC01. The sequence goes on along the minus strand of JBOFGC010000109.1, from coordinate 4,322 downwards.
TGAATATCAACTTCAACGAATTCATCTGTTCCTATCGCACGTACAAGTACATTTTTTCGTGGGTGATTTTTCGCATCATCATTGGTAAGCACGCCGTTTTTAACGAGCTCATTCACTAGGGAATGGTCTTCAGTTACTTGACGGAACGAATGGGCATTATGCAAATAACATCGACTATCACCAACGTGTGCGATAGTAACAAACGTAGCTGTGCATAGTGCCGCAACAAGTGTTGTGCCCATTCCTTCACAATCTTTATTGTTTTTCGCATGATTATGTAATAACTTGTTCGCATTGCCAATCATTTCTTGTAGCCACTGCTCTGCTTCTGTTGGTGTTGTAAACAACGCAGTACGCAGCGTATATTGCTCATTTAAAAAGTCAATTAACATGTTACTTGCAACATCGCCTGCGCGATGTCCGCCCATACCATCCGCAATTAAACCAAAGCATTGCTTTTCACTGGTGTGAAAAGCAACACTTCCTGCATCTTCGTTATACGTTCGAACTAATCCTTTATCTGTATGAAAAACCGTTTCAAATGTTAACAACGCAACATTCACCTCGTCTCTTCTTGACGCTCCTTCGCACGCAGCTGACCACACGCTGCATCTATATCATGGCCATTCTCACGACGAAGCGTCACATTGATATTATGCTTTTGTAACTCTTTTTGGAATGCTGAAATCTGTTCTTTCGGTGTACGAACATAATCACGTTCTGGAACGTAGTTTACCGGAATTAAATTCACATGGCATTTCATTCCTTTGATTAAACGAACGAGCTGTTGGGCATGTTCGACACTGTCATTTTCTCCACCAAACAGACCATATTCAAAACTAACACGACGTCCTGTTTTTTCTGTGAAATAACGTGCGGCATCAATGACTTGATCAATACTGTATGCACGGTTAATCGGCATAAGTTTTGTGCGTAATTCCTGTGTTGGCGCATGCAACGAAATGGCAAAGTTTACTTGCATTCCTTCATCCGCAAACTGGCGAATTTTTGGAACGATTCCACTTGTACTTACTGTAATATGACGTGCGCCGATGTTTAAGCCGGCATCATCATTCATAATACGAATGAAGCTCATTAACGCTTCGTAGTTATCAAACGGCTCGCCAATCCCCATTACAACAATACTGCTTACACGTTCTTCAGATTCATCGAGCGCTGCCTGAACTGCGACAACTTGCGCAACAATTTCACCTGGTGTTAAGTTACGTTTTAAGCCCCCAAGTGTTGATGCACAAAACGTACACCCAATGCGACAACCGACTTGCGTTGTCACACAAACACTATTTCCATATTCATGACGCATAAGCACTGTTTCGATGGAATAGCCGTCACTCAATTGAAACAAGAACTTAATCGTACCATCTTTAGATTCTTGTTTTACTAACGTTTTTAATGTCGTAAATTCGAACTGTGTCTCAAGTGCTGCTTTTATATCTTTCGGGATGTTCTTCATTTCCTCAGTGCTCGTAGCACGTTTTTCATAAAGCCAACCGAAAATCTGCTTCGCTCGGAATTTTGGCCATTTATTGTCTACAATCCATTGTTCCCACTCTGGAAGTTGTAAGTCATAAATGGACTGTTTGCTCATTTTAGTTTCTGTCATTAATCTATCCTTCTTTCTAACACTGCAATGAAAAAGCCGTCCGTACTGAAATCTTGTGGCAATATTTGTAACATGCCAGGTCTACGGGATGCAATGTTTCGTAGTTTCTCGTTTTCGTGTCTTGTCCAACAATCGACTAGCACGTATTCTTCGTGTTGTTGTAAAAACTTGTGTACAACATCGACATTTTCTTCATCATCAATGGTACACGTACTGAATACAATTTTACCACCTTTTTTCACTAAAGGTGCACATGAAACAAAAATATTATAGCCAATACTACTTAAATTTTGTACATCACTTTCACTTTTCATATACCGAACTTCAGGTTTACGACGAATAACGCCAAGTCCGCTACACGGTGCATCGATTAAAATACGATCGAAAGTTTGTTCTGGATAACGCTCTGCTAATTTTCGCGCATCAGAAACATTCGTTTCAATGGTTGTAAGTCCGAGACGCTCTGCTTGAACTTGGACTTGGTTTAACTTTTTCGCATGCAAATCGTTCGCAATTATTTTACCTTCATTGCCAAGTTGCTCTGCAATCGCCGCTGTTTTCCCTCCAGGTGCACTGCATGTATCTAAAATTGTTTGCCCTTTTTGTACATCAAGCGCTGAAACTACGAGCATTGAGCTCTCATCTTGAATGCTTAGAAGACCTTCTTTATAACAAGCTGTATGCAGGATATTTCCTTTGTTTACAACAATGCCAGTTGGTGATAGTCCTGAAATTTCAGCTTCCACACCTTCCGTAGCCAGTTGTGCAATCGTTTCTTCAACAGTTGCTTTCATAACATTTACGCGCGCACTCACGTGTGGTGGTGTATTGTTTTGCATTAACATCGCTTCTGTTTCTTTTTGACCGTACTGCGCGCTCCAACGTTCTACTAACCAAAGTGGATGTGAATATTTCACACTGAGTTTCTCCAGTGGATGTTGAATTTCTTCTACAGAAGAAACACCTTTTCGCTCCATAGAACGTAACACACCATTTACTAATTTGCTTGCACCGATGTTTCGGTATTTTTTGGCAAGTTCGACTGCTTCGTGAACAATCGCGCGAAATGGGATACGGTCAAACATTTGCCATTGATACACACTCATTTTTAAAAGTAACTGTGTTTCTAACTCTAATTTTTTCCCAGTTACATACGGCGCTAACCAATAATCAAGTAACATTTCTTGTTGCAACGTTCCGTATACTATTTCTGTATATAAATTACGGTCCACATCATCAACTTTTCTATCTGTTAATGTTGCACCAACAACACGATGACTAAACGCTTTATCTTTTTTAATTTTTATTAAACTGAGTAATGCTGCTTCTCTTGCTTTCATGTTTTCCTACCTTTCACATATGCTGTTAGCGCAATACTTTACCAACATACTCACTTGTGTTCATACCATTGATTGCCTGAGCAATAGCACTGCGTTTTTTTCCTGGTAACTGCCACTCTGTAATGACTAATACACCATTGTCGCCACAAGCTACTTCAACACCATTTTGAGAAACGTTTAAAATTGTTCCTGGTTGTGCGTCTGTTGTTTGGTCGCTTTTTACGGCAGACCATAATTTAATGTTATTTTCATGTAGTGTTGTAAACGCTACAGGCCATGGTGCGAGTCCGCGAATGTGGTTGTGGTTGTGCTCTACACTTTTATTCCAATCCACTTTTTCATCTTCACGCTTAATGTTCGGCGCAAATGTCGCAAGTTCGTGGTTTTGTGGTTCTGCTTTTAGTTCACCTGCAAGAAGTTTAGGTAGCGTCTCGCTTAATAATGTAACACCTGCTTCTTGTAATTTATCGTGTAGTGTACCTGTGTTATCTTCTTCTGTAATCGGAACGACTTTTTTCGTGAGCATATCACCTGCATCGAGTTGTTCTGCCATATACATAATCGTGATTCCCGACTCTTTTTTTCCTTGTAGAATAGCATAGTGAATAGGCGCACCACCACGGAGTTCTGGGAGTAGTGATCCGTGTACATTAATACAACCATACTTCGGTGCATCCAGAAGTGCTTTTGGTAGAATTTGGCCAAAAGCGGCTGTGATGATTAAATCTGCACCAAGTGCAATGATTGGTGTGTATTCTTCTTCTAAGCGAATTTTTTCAGGTTGGTATACGGGGATACCGTGTGCAAGTGCACATTCTTTGACTGGCGGTGGTGTTAGTTCTTTTTTTCTTCCTTTTGGTCGGTCTGGTTGTGTGACAACGCCGATGATGTTGTAGTTTTCTTTAATTAGGTTCTCTAGTATTGGTACTGCGAATGCAGGTGTACCCATGAAAAGGATTTTTGTCATTGTTTTCACTGCTTTCTTTTTTATTGTGTTTGTGATGTGTTGTGTTGTGTTTTTGGGCTTTATGTTGTTTCTTTGGCGCCTTATTCTGTTTCTTTGCGGCCTCTCTGTTGCATTATTGGGCCCTTACTCTGCTTCATTGGGCCCTTACTCTATTTCATTCGACCCTTACTAGTCTTCATTGGGCCCTTACTCCGCTTCATTAGACCCTTACTCTATTTCATTGGACCCTTACTAGTCTTCATTGGGCCCTTACTCCGATTCATTAGACCCTTACTCTGCTTCATTGGGCCCTTACGCGTCTTCATTGGGCCCTTACTCTGCTTCATTGGACCCTTACTCTATTTCATTCGACCCTTACTCTGCTTCATTGGGCCCTTACGCGTCTTCATTG
>JBOFGC010000108.1:0-2891 GCA_051648945.1 Bacilli bacterium | reverse complement strand
TGACACGACAAAAAGTAACCGTAATGAACATTCGTTCACTACAATAGATTTCTATTTTTACGAGCGATTGAACAGTCCTATTTCGTGGCTTTTCAGTCGCTCTTTTCATTTTTCAAAAAAATGCGTATGATATGAAAGTAGAAAGAGGTGAACCGTTGTGATTCATTGCAAAAACATACACTGTTCCATTGATGGAACACCAATTATAAAAGACATGAATTTTTCCATCCCAAAAGGTTCATTTTTCGGAATTATCGGACCGAACGGAAGTGGCAAAAGTACGTTGTTACGTCTTCTTGCTAAATCACTTCCATTAGATGCTGGTGAAATTACGCTTAACAATCGTAGTCTTCTGACTTATTCGCAATCCCAGCTTGCAAAAGAAATGTGTGTGCTACCACAATTACATTCCGTTGCGTTTGAATACACTGTAGAACAACTCGTAAGTATGGGGCGTTTTCCCCATCGAAAAGGTTTGCTCCAAACGCTTAATGACAACGACCGAACGATTATAGAGCGTTGTATGAAACAAACAGATCTCTATCATTTGCGTCATACATACAGTAGTAGACTTAGTGGTGGTGAACGTCAACGTACATTTCTTGCGCAAGCACTCGCACAAGAAACACCCATTATCGTGCTTGATGAACCGACAAATCATCTCGACATTAGCCAAGCGACCCAGTTGTTTCGTTACTTAGCTAAAATCGTAAAAACGAATGACGTTACAATTATCACGGTTATGCACGACTTAAATTTCGCGAGTCAATTTTGTACGCATATGTTGTTACTACAAGATGGTCAAATTTCCGGGCTTGGCACGCCTTATGAAGTCATTCAACCTGAGCCTATTCTAAATACATACGGCATTCACGTGGAGAGCATCGATCATCCGAATATGCCTGCGCGATTGTTTCATTTACAAGCAGAGCAAAATGAGAACGAATCAGACATTAGTTGGTGCGATCATTCATCCATGATTTCGATTAAATACCCGATGCGTTTATTTCATCTCGACGTATCCTATTCTAGCCCTTTTTGTTGGATAGATTCACAATCCGAACCGCTACACTATACGCAATCGAATTCTGCGACCATAGGATGTAATTCTATCCAATTTGTTCAATCAATGTATCACCGACATTTATTTCTTTCATGTGCACTCTCAGATGCACAGCATATCGATTTATATTACACACTACAAGGAATTACTCCGGATAAATTAACAATCTACTCTTCGCAACACAATACATGCGATTGCAACCACTACGAAAAACTTAAAGTACAAGCAGTTGCGATGCTGAATCAATCGCTTCTTACCTAATACGGTAAATCCAGTTTGGTTATCCAACCTGGATTTACCCCTCACCAAGACAGCACAACCCAAAAGTTATATTTTCACAAATCGATAAAGAAGCAACACATCACATTTTCTTACCAAAAACGGGATGTGTTGCTGCTCTATACGGAAATTTCACTCTGCACTTCCATAACTCCAATCTTGGTAGGCATTTCCATCAAGAAAGCGTTCACTGTCTAGCGCTGCCATACACCCCGTTCCTGCGCTCGTGATAGCTTGTCGATAAAAACTATCTTGAATATCTCCACATGCGAAAACGCCCGTTCGACTTGTGAGTGTTGTTCCTTTTTGTACAGACACATAACCAAGTGAATCAAGTTCGACCCAGTTCTTCACAAGTGCTGTATTCGGAACATGGCCAATTGCGATAAAAATACCGTCTGTCGGTATGTCTTTGCTTTGCTTCGTTTCATTGCATACTACAGTGAGCGCTGACACTTTCTTACCATCACCAATTACTTCAACTGGCACAACATCAAGTTGCCATACTATTTTTGGATTTTCTCGTGCTCGGTTCTGCATAATTTTCGACGCTCTTAAACTGTTACGACGATGTACAATCGTTACTTTGTTTGCAAAGCGTGCTAAAAACATCGCTTCTTCCATTGCCGAGTCCCCGCCCCCAACAATAATCACTTCTTTTCCTTTAAAAAAGAAACCATCACATGTCGCACATGTCGAAACACCTCGGCCTAGATATTCCGTTTCTCCAGGAATTTCTAACATTCGCGCCTTTGCACCCATTGATAAAATTACTGCATCAGCTTGTAACCCCGTTTTTTGTGCTGTTTTCAGTGTAAATGTACCCTCTTCTTGTTGAATCGATGTCACCCAATCTTTAACAAATTTCGCTCCAAATCGTTCTGCTTGGGCGTGCATATTTTGCATAAGTTCAGGACCCATAATACCTGATGGAAAACCTGGAAAATTCTCAACTTCGGTCGTTGTTGTTAATTGACCTCCTGGTAAATCGCCTTCAACAACGGTAACGTTCATGTTAGCACGCGCTAAATAAATGGCAGCTGTTAACCCACTCGGTCCAGAACCGACAATTACGATATGATGCATTCAAGTTCCCTCCTTGTTTTTTCCTATCGGATAGTATGTCCAAAAACAAGAAAAAAACACCAAGAAACTCTTCCTGGTGTTTTTTTCTATTCAATTTTTCCGATAATTGAAATAATTTCTTGAAAAGCAACTTCTAACCGTTCGTGTTCTTGTTCGGACAATCCAGTCAGTTGATTGCTTAGTAATTTTTTCTTTTTGCTTCGTTGATCTTTTAGAAACGCAGTTCCCGCTTCTGAAAGGGAAAAACTTGCATAACGACGGTCCGCTGTATCTGTTTCTTTTTGAACAAAACCAAGTTCAGATAATTTCGCTAACAGTGTCGATATGTTCGGTCGCGCCATCTGAAGTTGCTCTGACAGCTCTGAATTTGAAAGATTACCGTGAATTTTAAGCATCAATAATAGTTGAAAGTGGGAAGCTGTTATATCTGGAACATCACTACGCATAACGTTTGCTTTAAATT
>JBOFGC010000107.1:0-3032 GCA_051648945.1 Bacilli bacterium | reverse complement strand
CGTTTTTGCTCATCTGTACGACCAGATAGCATTTTTACTGTTACATATGGCATAATTTTTTCCTCCTATTCGGTATGTATATACCTAACATTGTAGGAAAAAAGGGGAAACTCGTCAAATAAGGAGTGAAAATAAATTTGTCCATTCATGCAACTAGTCTAAAAAAGTAGACTATACTATAATGAAAATGAAACGTAAAAAATGACATTGTAACGAAAAATACAATTTTCAAGAGGGTGTAGTAAAATGGATGGCACAGTTCCACAATTTTTTGTGTACACGCTAGAGCAACTGCCGTTTGTATTTTTAACGCTCATCGCTGCTTTTAGTGTTCATGAGTTCAGTCATGCACAAGTTGCCTATTGGTTAGGCGACGATACTGCGGAGAAAGCAGGCAGACGAACTCTTTCGCCGTTCGACCATTTCGATATTATTGGCACACTTGCTATATTATTTTGGGGATTTGGCTGGGCAAAACCAGTACCGGTCACAGTGAGTTCATTAAAAGGAAAGCGGTGGGGCAATATTCTCGTTTCCATTGCAGGACCACTCAGTAATTTGCTGCTCGCATTTCTCGCCATTTTATTATGGAACATCGGTGTAATCACGGACATTTTTCAAATGTTTCCCGAATTATTCGTTGCGTCCGCAGCGAACTTCATGCGCATCTTTGTACTCATCAATTTAACGCTGGCAGTGTTCAACATGCTCCCATTTCCACCACTAGATGGCTGGCGCATTGTATGCGAATTTCTTCCCATTAAGGCTCAGATGTGGTTCAGTAAATATGAAATGTACGGAATCCTCGTCTTTTTTTTAATTGTCATCACACCACTTGGAGATTGGACAATACGTCCACTCATGTTAAAAAGTATACCGATGCTTAACGAATGGCTCGTTTCACTCGTTACGCGCATTTTGCTATAGAGAAAGGGGAATTTCTAATGGAACAAAAGAAAAATATTAGCTTTCAAATTATTAAAGACGACCCAACAGACGGTCATCAAAAAGCAGGCGTAGGCGTAATTAGCCTCGAAAATATTGCACCAATTATTATTGACGTAGAAGACCAATCTGCTTTTATCGATATGGGTGCACTACATGCGAAAAGTGACGTAGAAAAAGGCGTAAAATGGCTAAAAGATCTTGAAGAAGTACCAAACAGCAAGAAATATTATATCGTTTGGGTAGCAGTAGAGCGTGAGCAAGAAGGTGCAGTATACGCAGGCGTATGCGGGTGCCCAATGTGGATTGACAAACCAAACCGCAAAGGCTTCAAACGCCTTCCAGAACACGTAAATCTGCTCGATAAAGCACTCAAGCGCAAAGTCGTTCTCGAATCATTAGATGAACAAAGCAAAGAAACATTGAAGACTTTCTTAAAAAATCATGACGAAGCAATGTGGAATCGTTCGTCGGATGTGTTGAGAAATGCCTGAGAAAAAGAGCTGTCCTGTCATTTTTGATGGGATGGTTTTTTATTTTTTAAAATATACAATATTCGAAAAATATTGACATTAATCGTATACGCTATAAAATATGTAATTAATAACATATATCCTAATATTAGGAATATTTTAAATGAGTTACAACGCTTTTGAAGAAAAAAAGTGTAACTATAATTAAGGAGTTGAAACTAATGCATTATTTAGAAATGTTCCGCCTAGGTATATTTGTTTTTGTACTATTAATCGTAGTAAGTGGTTTGGTTCTCGTTCTTTTGGTTAAAGGAAACAAAATGACAAGAGATTTTGCGGTAAGAACATTTTTCCTCCTATCAACGACGATTTTTACAATATGTATAACGATTGTGCCGACAAGTTCTATGCAATTTGGTATGAGGAGTGTGAGTTTAGTTCCACTGCAATCAAGTGTGCAAATGCTAAAGGTAGATATAAACCGCTTTGATTTTACGGTGTTTTTCAGAAATGTATTTGGAAATATGGCTCTATTTCTACCGTTCGTATTTGGTGTACAACATTTCTTCCAGTCAAGAAAACGGATAACAATTTTCATATGTTTCCTATTTTCAGTCGTTATCGAAAGTGGACAATATGTAGTACCTTTCGGGCGTGTTGTTGATATTGATGATGTCCTTTTTAATACGATTGGAGCAGTTATTGGAGCATATTTTTATCAAGTATGCTCGAGGTATTACAAAAAATATCGTTTGAAAGCAGCATAAGCCACTTCGTTAATTCAGGCCGAGTCATGAACTCCTCAAGGCATAGTTCCAGCTGAGGAAAATCAGGATTCGGCTTGAATTATTTCCTACGATAATAGGTAGAAACAATCATACTAAAACAACTGCCACCGAACATTTTGCTCTACTTGCTGCTTTTGGTTTTTCCCTTCTTGAAAACAAACAGTAGCGGGTACATTATTTTTTCGGTAATATTCGGTCGTCGTCTGTTCCGCACATGCGCCGTTGCTTTGCCCGCCTGATAAAACACCAATTTCAACAGCAATGACATCATCAGGCTCCGGCCAATAAAGATCGCCATAATTCCGATGTAACTTCTCGTTTAACGTCGCCCATATTTTTTTAGAAACGGTCTGTTGTTCAATCGTTCGTAGCGGCGCGTTGTCATCAAAACCAATCCAAACCGTTGAAACATAAGCAGGTGTATAACCAATCATCCAGCTATCACTATTCGTAGAGCCTGATTTTCCCGCATAGTGTTGACTCAATTGACCTGCAAGTGTGTAACCCGTTACTTTTGTATAGCCACCTAATTTGTTATTGAACATGCCTTGCAACAAGTGATTCATAATAAACACGTTATTCGCATTTAATAATTGCTTTTTTTCTTTCTTCGCTTCGTAAAGAACATGTCCATCTTTGTCCGTAACCTTTTCAATGTAATACGGTGTAACAGATTTTCCCCCATTAGCAAAATGGGCGTACGCATTGTTCATTTCGAGTGGCGTCACTTCAGACGTACCAAGCGCAAGTGACGGATAGGCGTTCAATTTACTTTTAAAGCCAAGTTGTTTCGCAAAAGGAACGAGTTTTTTCGTACCAATTTTCA
>JBOFGC010000106.1:0-1284 GCA_051648945.1 Bacilli bacterium | reverse complement strand
AGCTTATTTTAAAAACACAAGAAGTAGGCCAAATGGTTGAACTGATTCAACGTATTGCAGAACAGACGAATTTACTTGCGCTAAACGCAGCAATCGAATCTGCACGTGCGGGTGAGTATGGCCGAGGCTTTGCAGTCGTTGCTGATGAAGTTCGCAAATTAGCAGATGAAACAGTAAGCGCGACAAATACGATTCACACATTAATCAGTGCCATTGATGAACAATCGAAGACCGTTCGTGGGAAAATGAGCAATGGTGAAACAGCGGTATCGGATGGACAAGTTGCGCTTGATGAAATGAGTACAAGGTTACATAGTATATTTAATGGTATTAATGGCATCGATGCGATGTTACAACAACTACAAAGTACGAACCTTGGGCTGATTCATAACAATCAACAAATGCAGGAAGCATTTGATAATGTGTATGGAGTAACTGAAAGCATGAAACAATCAATTGAAACAGTTGCAGCATCAAGCGAAGAACAAAGTGCAAGCACAGAAGAAATCGCAGCTTCAGCACAAACATTAGCAAGTATTGCTGATGACTTGAACGATTCTGTTCGCCGTTATAAAACGCAGAACTAAGAGGTGACGTTGTGAAAATTCTTGTATTAGGTGGAACACGTTTCTTTGGAAAAAAAGCAGTTGAAGTTTTCCTCGAACGTGGCCATGAAGTGACAATTGCGACACGTGGGAATACGCCATTTTCTTTTTCGAAACCGGTCGAACATATTGTACTTGACCGGACAAACGAATTCGATGTGCACAACAAACTAGGGAACACAACATGGGATGTCGTGTTTGATAACATTTGTTATAATCCGTTTGAAATGAAAATATTATCAGATGCGATTCAGAAGCGTTGTGGAAAGTATGTTTTCACTTCATCTCTTGCTGTATACGATGAAGTTGGCGATGTAGAAGAACAAAATTGGGACCCACTACACCATGACTATTCACTCTTACCGAGTACAGAATGGACGTATAAAAGTGGAAAACAACAATGTGAAAGTTATTTATTTCAAGAGAAACTTTTTAAAAATGCTGTAGCAGTACGCTTTCCCGTTGTTTTTGGTGCGGATGATTACACCGGTCGCTTTGCATCGTACTTGAATACGCTTGACTTAGGCTGTATTGAAGCAGAGCAACCAGACGTTCCGATGTCTCTGATAAGTTCGAATGCAGCGGCAACAGCACTGCTACATCTCGTTGAAAATAGTATACAAGGAGCGATTGATGTTGCTTGTATCGGTACGACGACAGTACGCGAACTCGTGACATT
>JBOFGC010000105.1:0-3397 GCA_051648945.1 Bacilli bacterium | reverse complement strand
TAACATCCATAAAATAACACGTTGCTTTCTACGTAAAGCGGGAGAAATCATAGGTTTACACGCCCTCCTTTGCGGACAATAATTAGAAAGAAAGGTAAGCCAAGCATAGAAACGATAGCGACAACAGGTGTTTCAAACGGTGCATTGATTGTACGCCCCATTGTGTCAGCAATTAACATAAAAATCGCACCAACCACTGCAGACATCGGTAAAATGAAGCGGTAGTCCGTTCCGACAATCATTCGAACGATATGTGGAATCATAAGACCAAGAAAAGCGATGTTCCCAACAAGTGCCACTGAAGCACCAGCTAAAGTTATGACTAGAATGAAAAGGATGGCTTTAATTCTTGTTGTATTTTGACCTAATCCAACTGCAATGTCTTCATTTAAACTTAAAATCGTCAGTTGTTTGGACAGAGCAAAAGATAGAAGTAGACCGATAAGAATAAAAGGTATAACAGTTTGAATTTGCGACCAGGTACTACCGTTTAATCCACCTGCTGTCCACATAGAAACCTCTTTTGAAATTTGGAAATAGAGTCCTATTCCTTCACTAATAGCAAAAAGAAAAGCAGAAATTGCAGCACCTGCTAAAACGATTCGTTGTGTGGAAAATCCACCGCGGTTCATACTGCTAATGCTAAATACGAGTAGCGCACCCATTGTAGCGCCGATAAAACAAGCAATCATCGTCACGAAATAATTTGCGGACGGAATGAACGCAATAGTGAGAGCGAGTGCCGCATTTGCACCAGCAGTTAGCCCGAGTAAACCGGGATCTGCCAGGGGATTACGCGTCATTCCTTGCATTATCGCACCCGAAACAGATAGTGCCGCGCCCACAAGTATGGCTGCGACTTCTCTCGGTAAACGAATTTCTCGGATAATTGTAATCTGATCGTTTGCAATGTTTGATGTCAGTGCAAGCCATACATCGCGCACATTGATGTCGGCTGCTCCAAAAATCATAGAGACTACGAATGTGCAGAATAAAAGAAGAATACCGCCCACAAATTTATAGAAATAGGGAAGAGTAGATAGCAATTGTTTGTTCATATTTTTCTCATCTTTTCTTATCAGTATGGAAAGAGGAATTCTCAGCAAAAAGAATTCCTCTCGTGAAATTAATTGTTCAAAAATGAATTTACAAAGAAATTAAGTTGTTTTTCAAGAGTAAGTGGGTCGCTAAAAGAGGCACCGTTTCCATCCATTTCAAACACGTGCTTATTTTTTACGGCCGGGATATTGCTGTATGTTTTTGTTTCTTGGAACGATGTATCGGCGTCAGCATATTTGCTTAAAATGATATAATCACCAGCATATTCGGGAAGAACTTCAGCAGAAAGTGCAAAATAGCCAGATTCCAGCGCCACTTTCTGTACTTTTTCGGGCATTTTTAACTTCATCGATTGATATAGAATTTCTGTGCCGCGTGCCCAATTATCGCCAAATACATACAAATCTTTTCCGTAGCTTTCAAGGACAGAAACAGTTGCGTCTTCCCCGATTTTGGCACGTATTTCATTTCCAGCTGACTCCGCACGTTGTTTGAAATCATCAATCCAAGCCTGTGCTTCTTTTTCTTTGTTTAACAGTTTACCAATTTCTAAGTGTTGCGTTAAATAATCTACTTTGCCCCACGTATACGTGACAGTTGGTGCAATTTTACTCAATTTATCGATATTTTTAATTGTTGAGAGTCCGATGATTAAATCAGGTTCTAATTCAATAATCTTCTCTAAGTTCTCATCAGATACTTCTGCAACATTTTTTAATTCCGAAGAAAAAGTAGGGTTGTTTTTTGCCCAAACATCAACGCCAACGAGTTCGACATCAAGTTGCATTACATTGCCTGCAAAACCAGCTAGCATGAGTACACGCTTTGGTTGAGCGGGCACTTCTATTGGACCTGTTTCAGATTGATATGTAATAAATTCGGGTTGCTTTGGTGTTGTTTCTTCTTTTTGCCCACATGCGCTAAGCGTGAATAGTAGCGTAAGCAGTACGGGAATCATTAATTTCTTCATTTTGATTTTCTCCTTTTAGTAGGTTGTATGTCATACACATTGGTTTGTTCGTTCGCGGATCCCGTCCGATAATGGCATCTATATGAAATACTTGTTTCAGTACTTCAGGGACAAGCACATCTTCACAAACACCAGCTTTCACGATGTTTCCGTCTTTGAGTGCAATGATATAATCTGCAAATCGCGCGGCTTGATTAATTTCGTGCAGCACCATAACAATTGTTACATTTTGCTCTTTGTTTAATTTTTGAAGTAGTTCTAACACTTCTAATTGATGAGCCATATCTAAATAAGTCGTTGGTTCATCGAGAAAAATGATGTCTGTTTGTTGTGCGAGAGCCATTGCGATCCAAACGCGTTGCCGTTGCCCACCTGACAAGGAATCGACAGAGCGATACTTAAAATCGATGGTTGCAGTAACGCGCATTGCCCAATCAATGACTTCATGATCATTTTTTGATAAATTACCAAAACCACGCTGATAAGGAAAACGTCCATAGGAAACGAGTTCACCCACTGTAAGTCCGTTCGCGCTTTCTGGTGATTGAGGCAAGATGGCCATCTTTTTGGCAAGAATCTTTGTGTTCACTTTGGAAATATCTTTTCCATCGAGCAGCACGGTGCCAGAGTGAAGCGGGATAATCCGCGTCATAGCTTTTAATAATGTTGATTTTCCACACCCATTGCCACCAATAATGGTCGTTATCTTTTTTTCGGGAATGTTCACACTTAAATTTTGGATAATAACCTGTTCTCCATAGCCGATGCTTACATTTTCGGTCGTTAGAGATTCCATGACATCCACCTCCTAACTTTAAAACACCTAATTGATAATGATTATCAATATCGTTTATATTTACACTATAGTTGCGTGTAAATATCGTGTCAACATAAATTTTCCATTTGGAGTAGTAGAAGGAACGAAATTTGAACAGAACGTGTAACTTTGAAAAGTTGTTGTAAAACGAAAAATAATCAGTTATCCTTATTGAGAATTGTTATCAATTAGAAACGTAAGGAGTGTTACGCTGTGAATAGAGAAGGATTATTTGATGTAACGATTATAGGCGGAGGGCCGGCTGGTCTATATTCAACGTTCTATAGCGGATTAAGAGAAATGAAAACGAAGCTCATCGAGTATCAATCAAACGTAGGTGGAAAAATTCAAGTGTACCCAGAAAAAATGATTTGGGATATCGGTGGTCTTCCCCCAACATCAGGCGCAAAACTAATTGATCAGCTACTTCAGCAAGCACTAACGTTTGATCCAGAAGTCGTATTGAATGAAAAAATAGTAAGTATTTCTCAAAATCCAGATGGAATTTTCGTTTTGAGTGCGGACTCAGGTCAACAGCATTTCTCTAAAAC
>JBOFGC010000104.1:0-14101 GCA_051648945.1 Bacilli bacterium | reverse complement strand
AGCAGAAATGCCTGGCATGTACGCTGAAAACGAATATGACTTAGCGGGCTTTTGTGTAGGCGTTGCTGAAAAGGACGCTTTGATTACAGGCGCAACCATTGCAGAAGGCGATGTACTTGTCGGTTTAGCATCAAGCGGTATTCATTCAAATGGATATTCACTCGTTCGTAAAATTGTAAAAGACAATGACTTAAAATTAAATAAATTGTACGGTGAACTTGCATTACCACTTGGAGAAGAGTTACTTCGTCCAACGAAAATCTATGTGTTACCAATCTTAAACGCGATTAAAGAATTTGATGTGCGTGGTTTAAGTCATATTACAGGTGGTGGTTTCATCGAAAATTTACCACGGATGTTGCCTGAAGGGCTTGGCGTATCGATTGAAAAAGGCAGCTGGCCAGTATTGCCTATTTTCCACTTCTTGAAAAAGTATGGCGAATTAGAGTGGGATGAAATGTATAACATTTTCAACATGGGCATTGGTATGGTCGCTGTCGTGCCTGCTGCTGAAGCCGATAATTTGATCGCTTTCTTAGAAACGCAAGGTGAATCAGCGTATCGTATAGGTACAGTAGTTTCAGAATCAGGTGTTCATTTTGAAGAAGGTAACGGAAATGCGTAAGCGTATTGCAGTTTTCGCTTCGGGTTCTGGTTCGAATTTTCAAGCACTACTGGATAATGAAATTGGTGCAGACATCGTTTTACTTGTGAGCGATAAAGTCGGTGCACGTTGCATTACACGTGCAGAACAAAGTGGCGTCGCAACATTTGTTTTTAGTGCAAAAGAGTATGCATCAAAGAAAGATTTTGAAACAGAGATTGTTCAACAGTTACAAACGTTGCAAGTTGATTTAGTACTGCTTGCAGGGTATATGCGTTTAATTGGCGATGTGTTGTTAGCGTCGTATGGCGGACGGATTATCAATTTACATCCGTCTCTTTTGCCCGCTTTTCCTGGTAAAGATGCAATTGGGCAAGCCTATGAAAAAGGTGTGAAAGTTACGGGCGTGACTGTACATTACGTGGACGAAGGCATGGACACCGGTCCAATTATTGCGCAAGAAGTGTGCAGAATTGATCAGGACATGACTATTGAACAACTTACAGAAAAAATTCACCTCATCGAACATCAACTCTATCCGACAGTTGTAAGTAACTTAGTAAAGGAGCTCTAACCAATGACGAAAAAAAGAGCACTCATTAGTGTTTCAGATAAAAATGGTATCGTTGCTTTTGCATCAAAATTAGCAGCGCTTGATTTTGAGATTATTAGTACGGGTGGTACATACAATTTATTAAAAAATGAAGGACTTCCTGTTTTAAACATTTCGGAAGTAACGGGATTTCCAGAAATTTTAGATGGACGTGTAAAAACACTTCATCCGAACATTCACAGTGGATTACTTGCTGTGCGTGACGATGAAGAGCATATGCGTACCATCGCAGAACTAGGCATCGGAACCATTGATGTTGTTTGTGTAAATTTGTATCCGTTTAAAGAGACAGTTGCCCGTCCTGATGTTACGTATGCAGAAGCGATTGAGAACATCGATATCGGTGGACCAACAATGCTTCGTTCAGCGGCAAAAAACCACGCGTTTGTAGCTGTTGTTGTGGACCCAATTGATTATGATGTTGTTGTGAATGAGTTAACTGAAAATGGTGATGTAACACTTGGAACAAAACGTAACTTAGCGGCAAAAGTGTTCCGTCATACAGCAGGGTACGATGCACTTGTGGCAGCGTATTTAACAGAACAAGTGGGCGAAACAGAGCCAGAAAGCATTACAGTAACATACACACGTAAACAGAGCTTGCGCTACGGAGAAAATCCACATCAAAAAGCGACGTTTTATTCGTCAGCATTTGGTAAAGAAAGTTCAATTGCAAGTGCTACACAGTTGCACGGCAAAGAACTTTCTTTTAACAACATCAAAGACGCAGATGCAGCGCTTGCGATTGTGAAAGAATTCGATGCACCAGCAGTTGTAGCGGTGAAACATATGAATCCATGTGGTGTAGGTACGGGAAGTAGCACACTAGAAGCTTGGGAACGTGCTTACGAAGCGGATGCTGTAAGTATTTTCGGAGGTATCGTTGCGTGTAATACGGAAGTAGATGCAGCAACAGCACTTCAAATGAAAGAGATTTTCCTAGAGATTATTTTAGCGCCGAGCTTTACAGAAGAAGCACTCGCTATTTTACAAGAAAAGAAAAATCTTCGCTTACTGCAATTACCAATTTCAGCATCAAGTCAACCAGAGCCAATTTTAACGAGTGTGCATGGTGGTCTACTTGTTCAAGATGAAGATGTTTTTGGTTTAGAGCAAGCGGAAATTAAAGTCGTTACAGACCGTGAACCGACACCTGAAGAGTGGGCGAACCTCCGTCTTGCTTGGTCTGTTGTTAAGCATGTGAAATCCAATGCCATTGTTGTGGCAGCGGACCAACAAACGATCGGAATTGGTGCAGGTCAAATGAATCGCGTCGGTTCAGCGCGTATTGCATTAACACAAGCGGGCGACCGTGCGACAGGTGCGGTGCTCGCATCAGATGCCTTTTTCCCAATGGGAGATACGGTAGAACTTGCAGCATCACACGGCATTTCAGCGATTATTCAACCGGGTGGTTCTGTGCGTGATCAAGAGTCAATTGACAATGCGAACAAACATGGCATTGCTATGATCTTTACAGGCATTCGTCATTTCAAACATTAATTATTTGAAGCATCTCTTGCCTATTGTGGGAGGGGTGCTTTGTTTGCTAAAAAAGGAGCGGAAAATATGAAAGTTCTAGTGATCGGAAAAGGCGGACGTGAACATGCATTAGCATGGCGATTTGCAAAAAGCGAGAAAGTAACAGAAGTATTTGTAGCACCAGGTAATCCTGGAATGACGGATGTAGCGACAGTTGTTGCTATTGATGAAATGGATTTTGAGAACTTAATCGCATTTGCACAACACGAAAACATCGATTTAACTTTTGTAGGTCCAGAAGCACCACTTACAGAGGGGATTGTAGATGCATTCACAGCAGCAGGATTAAAAGTATTTGGTCCAACGAAAAAAGCTGCACAATTAGAAGGTAGTAAACACTTTACAAAAGCGTTGCTTGAAAAATACAACATTCCTACAGCGAAGTATGCAACATTTACGGATTACGAAGCGGCATGTGCCTATGTACGTGAAGAAGGCGCGCCAATTGTTATTAAAGCGGATGGATTAGCAGCTGGCAAAGGTGTCGTCGTTGCGATGTCGGAAGAAGAAGCGATGGATGCGCTTGAAGCCTTTTTAGTAGATGGTAAGTTCGGTGAGGCGAGTAAACTTGTTGTTATTGAAGAATATTTAGAAGGCCCAGAATTCTCGTTCATGGCGTTTACACACGGAGAAACAGTATTGCCGATGATTATTGCTCAAGACCATAAACGTGCGTTTGACGGCGATAAAGGTCCAAACACGGGCGGAATGGGTGCATATTCACCAGTTCCACAAATTGGTCAACATGTGACCGATGACGCATACGAAAATATTTTAAAACCAGTTGCAGCAGCACTTGTTCAAGAAGGATGTTCCTTTACAGGTATTTTATATGCGGGATTGATGTTAACAGAAAATGGTCCGAAAGTAATTGAATTTAACGCACGTTTTGGTGACCCAGAAACAGAAATCATTTTACCACGCATGGTGACACCACTTGAAGATGTTATTCTTGCATTGTTAGATGGTGGGACGCCGAGTGTAGAGTGGGATGAGCGCTGTGTTGTTGGTGTTGTTCTTGCGGCAAATGGGTATCCTGATGCGCCGGAAAAAGGCTATCCAATTACAGGATTTGAGCAGCTAAATGCGGATACACTGTTATTTCATGCAGGTACGACGGAAGAAGAGGGTATTTGTTTGAGTAATGGTGGACGTGTGCTGTTGCTTGCTTGTTATGGGGAAAGTTTAGAGCGTGCGCGTCATAATGTGTATGATGAAATTACGAAGATTAAGAGTGAAGGTTTGTTTTGGCGAAGTGATATTGGGACGAATGCGCTGCAGCTTAAATGAGTTTTTTGATTTTTGGAAAGCCCACATTTGTGGGTTTTTTTGTTTAGTAATAGTAGCTGAGAACGTCTCTTTTTGTTCAGTTTTGAAAACGTGTTATCACTTGTAGTATTTTTGTAATGACGTACAATTAAAACAGAGGTGATCGTTATGCTGATGATTTGGGGCGTTTTGAGTGTGAGTTCGATTGTTTTGTATACGACGTGGCGCAGACGGGGCTCTTTAAAACGGAGGAAAAATCGTGCGCGTGGGTTGTGGCGGCAACAACAAGAGCTGGAGAGTATTCCGCTTGGGACACTTGTGCAAATGGAATTGGCTTTTCTTCCGAGTGAATTTGGGTATAGAGTGGTAGAGGATGCGATGTGGGAAGTAAGTAAATCCGGTAAAGTATGTGGGATTTTATTTGTGAAAGAAGATGAACTATTTCTCCAGTTTGTTGGTCAAAAAGGGAAAAAAGTAAATGTACATAACTGTAATTATATTATTGAACAAAACAGTTGCAAATGAGAATCGTTTTCATTTATAATGAGGGTAGTAAGATACTTTGCCTTTCGCTCTCGATGCCGTCGAGAGTATTTTTTTTGCCCTTTTTGAAAAAGGGAACACGCTATCTTTTAAGACGGTAAAGTGTTAGAATATACTATGTATGACTTTAAAAAATAGAGATGTGATATCTAATTTGAGGAGTTAAGTGAATGAAAAAATGGATTCTACGTCTCATGCTACTATCAATTGTAGTATCAGGCTGTTCAAAAGAAAAAGCAGACAAAAAAGAAGATGCTGTTGAGGTATCAAGCACAGCATACGTTTATCCACTTCTTGGTGTTCAATCAAAAGAAAAATCAGATACACGTCCTATTGCCGTAATGTATAATAATCATCCTGCTGCACGTCCGCAATCGGGATTATCAAATGCCGACCTCGTCTATGAAGTTTTAGCTGAGGGTGATGTGACGCGCTTTTTAGCAATTTTTCAAAGCTCGTTTCCTGAAACATTTGGACCGGTTCGAAGCGCAAGAGATTACTATATAGAGCTTGCACAAGGGTATAGAAGTTTATATGTCTGTCATGGACATTCACCAGAGGCACTCGCCCTTTTAGAAGCGGGCGCAGTCGATTCGCTAGATGGTATGAATTATGATGGTACGTTGTTTCAACGTGATTCAACACGAAGAGCACCACACAATTCGTATTTAAAATATGAAAAACTTGTCGAAGGTGCATCGATGAATGGATATAGTCTTCAAGCATTTACAGAAGCATTACCGTTTGATACAGAAACGATGGCAGCGAAACAAACAGAACAAAATGCGACACAAGTTGAAATTAAATATTCGACAAGTAATACCGTACGATACATATATGACAACGCAAAAGGTAGTTATACACGCTACAACCGCGATGAAGTTCTCACAGACCGCGAGAATGACAATGAAATTACAACTAAGAACATTTTTGTAGTATATGCTAGACACGTAATTCAAGACGACTATGGTCGACGTGACGTCGATTTAGTATCGGGTGGAGACGGAATGCTCATTAAAAATGGCGCGATGCAATCTGTTACTTGGAAAAATGTAAACGGACGAATTTTGCCATTTGATGGTGAAAAAGAAGTGACATTCGCACCAGGAAAAACGTGGATACAAATTGTCCCAACAGAAGGTGTAAGCGTGAGTGTATTACCATAAACGGTGAAAGTGTAGCTACTGAGGGGAGGAAATACAATGCCAATAGATAAAATTAAACGCAAAGAAGTAGATGCTCTTTTTGAATCTATTTTAAAACTAGAATCTGTAGAAGAATGCTATCGTTTTTTTGATGATTTGTGTACAGTGAATGAAATTCAATCACTCGCACAGCGTCTTCAAGTTGCCTTTATGCTTGAAGAAGGTTCTACGTATCAAAAAATCGAAACAGCAACAGGCGCTAGTACGGCGACGATTTCACGTGTGAAGCGTTCACTCAACTTCGGGAATGATGGCTATCGCTTAATCTTAGACCGTCAAGAAGAAGAAAAATAAAAGTACAGAAAGTCCTTCTCTTTGTAAGGGCTTTTTTGAATGATGAAACGAATTGGTTTTCGTTCATACTAAGTAAGAGAAAAGCGAAAATGGAGAGAAAACAATGTACGACATTTCAACATGGCAACATGTATTCAAACTAGACCCGAGTAAGACATTAACAGAACAACAAATCGAACAAATTTGCGAATCAGGTACGGATGCAATTATCGTAGGTGGAACGGACGATGTAACAGAAGATGGTGTTCTGCACTTATTGTCCGTAACGCGTCGCTATGCGACACCGATTTGTTTGGAATGCTCTGATATGGATGCGATTGTTCCTGGATTTGATTATTACTTTTTACCAACTGTTTTAAACAGCAACAAAGCAGAGTGGATTGTTGGGCGGCATGTAGAAGCCCTGCAACAATGGGCGCCGATGATTGCTTGGGAGGAAACACAAACCGTTGGCTATTGTATTTGCAATCCAGAATGCAAAGCGGCAAAATTAACAGATGTTGTGGAAAAGCCGACTATAGAGCAAATCGAAGCATACGCCCTTTTAGCAGAAAAAATGTTCACACTATCGATTTTTTATATGGAGTATAGTGGTGCATACGGCGATGTCGAACTTGTTAAAGCAGCGAAACAAACGTTACGAAAAACACAATTGTTTTACGGTGGCGGGATCGAAAATAAGGAACAAGCACAAGAAATGAAACAGTATGCGGACACGATTGTTGTCGGGAACGCACTGTATACGAATTTTGAACAAGCGTTGCGCACAGTAACGATTAAAAATAACTAGAAAGCCGGTGATCTTTTTGAACGGACAAGACATTTTAGCTGGACTGAATCCAAGTCAGCAAGAGGCTGTACGCCAAACAGAAGGCCCTTTACTTATTGTTGCGGGCGCAGGAAGTGGTAAAACACGAGTACTTACAAATCGTATTGGCTATCTTTTGAATGAAAAAGATGTAGCACCACGAAATATTTTAGCGATAACCTTTACGAATAAAGCGGCAAAAGAGATGCGCGAACGTATCACGTCACTCGTTGGACCGTACGCAATGGAAATTTGGATTGCAACGTTTCACTCAATGTGTGTACGTATTTTACGTCGTGACATTGACCGTATTGGCTATGAGCGTGCGTTTACCATTTTAGACCCTACAGACCAATTGAATGTGTACAAAGCAATTGTAAAAGAGAAAAACTTAGATCCGAAAAAATTTGAGCCACGCATGTTCTTAAATGCGATTTCAACACTTAAAAATGATTTAGTAACGGTTCAAGAATATAAAAAACGTGCAGCGCATGACCCGAAAGCGCAACTCATATCAGAAGTATATGAAATCTATCAAGAGCGACTTAAACGTGCACAATCACTAGATTTTGACGACTTAATCATGATTACAATCCAACTTTTTGAACAAGACGAAGAAGTATTACGTTTTTATCAACAACGTTTTCAATATATCCATGTGGATGAGTACCAAGATACGAACAAAGCACAGTACAAACTTGTTAATATGTTAGCAGCGCGATATAAAAATCTATGTGTTGTAGGGGATAGTGACCAGTCGATTTACAAGTGGCGTGGTGCGGACATCGGTAACATATTGAGTTTTGAAGATGATTATCCTAATGCGAAAGTTGTAAAACTTGAGCAGAACTACCGTTCGACTAAAAATATTCTCAAAGCGGCAAATGCTGTTATTGAAAATAATAAAGGTCGTAAAGCGAAAATGTTATGGACAGACAACAATGAAGGACCGAAACTAAGTTACTATCGTGGCTATACAGAACAAGAAGAAGCAATGTTTGTCGTTGGCAAAATAAAAGAATACGCAGAAAACAACCGAATTTCGTTTAACGACATCGCTGTGCTATACCGCACAAATGCGCAATCACGTGCTTTTGAGGAAGTGTTCATGAAAGCGAACATTCCATATAAAATTGTCGCAGGTTTGAAGTTCTATGACCGTAAAGAAATTAAAGACGTCCTAAGCTATCTTCGACTTGTTGCGAATCCAGCGGACGATGCGAGTTTAGCACGTATTATTAACGTGCCAAAACGTGGCATTGGTGCAAGTAGCATTGATAAGTTAGCAGTGCATGCGAACATGTATAACATGTCGTTGTATGAAGCGATTGATTTTGCGGAGATGTCCGGCATTAGTGGACGTACTGTCAAAGAGATGATTGATTTTAAAGAAATGATTCAAAAATTCCGTACCATTGAATATGAATTAACAGTCACAGAACTTGTGGAAGAAATCATCAAAGAAACAGGTTATGTCCGTCAATTAAAAGAAGAAAACACACTCGAATCGATGAGTCGTGTCGAAAATATTGAAGAGTTTATCACGGTTACACAACGTTTTGAAGAAGAGGCTGAAGACCAATCGTTACTAGGCTTTTTAACAGAACTCGCCCTTGTAAGTGATATTGAAGAAAACAAAGAAGAACCAGAATCAGCTGTCGTTTTAATGACAATGCACGCAGCCAAAGGGTTAGAATTCCCATTTGTATTTATTGTTGGAATGGAAGAGAGCATTTTCCCACATATGCGTTCTTTAATGAGTGCGGATGAAGACGAAATGGAAGAGGAACGTCGTTTAGCGTATGTTGGAATTACACGTGCGGAAAAAGAGTTGTTTCTTACAAATGCCGAATCACGTTTTCTTTATGGACGCCGACAAGTGAACGCACCATCGCGATTCATTGCGGAAATTCCTAGTGAAATTCTCGAAAGTTTAAATGAAAATAAACGTCCGAAACATAGTGCAACGACGCAATCTGCACCTTCGAAAATGAACATGCCACCGCGCCGAACAGGTGTACAGCCGACACGCTCGGGAGCGGAAAAATCATCGTATGGACTTGGTGATAAAGTTGCGCATAAGACATGGGGCACAGGAACGGTTGTGAACGTAAAAGGTACGGGCGATGCAATGGAGCTTGATATCGCATTTCCACATCCAGTTGGAATTAAACGCTTGTTAGCGAGTTTTGCGCCAATTGAAAAAGTGTAAAGGAGTGTTCAAAGGATGGAACAAGTAAAACAAAAGGTGAAGCAATTAAAGGACGTACTTGCAAAGTGGAACGCGGAATATTACGAGCAAGATGCACCTACTGTCACTGATGCGGAATATGACGAAGCGATGCAGGCGCTTCTTACTATTGAAAAAGAACATCCAGAACTACTCACTGCTGATTCACCGACACAACGTGTCGGTGGAGCTGCACTCGAAAGTTTCACGAAAGTTACCCACACTACGCCGATGCTTAGTCTTAGCAATGCCTTTCATGAGGGGGATTTAAGTGATTGGGACCGTCGGGTTCGCGATGTAGTAGGTGACGAAGTGTCCTATGTATGTGAACTGAAAATCGATGGATTAGCGATTAATCTGTCTTATGAAAACGGAACATTTATGCAAGGTGCAACACGTGGTGACGGAACAACTGGCGAAGATATTACGAAAAATTTACGCACAATCGAAAGTATCCCTTTAACGTTATCTGAGAACATTAGCGTTCAAATTCGTGGGGAAGCGTATATGAGTAAGACGGCGTTTGAACGTGCCAACGAAGAACGTACAGCAAACGGGGAAGAACCATTCGCAAATCCGCGAAACGCAGCTGCAGGTTCTTTACGTCAATTAGATCCAGAAATCGTTCGTAAAAGACGCTTAAGTTTGTTTGCATACGGCGTTGTAGGTAGCGAAGCACTCGGATTAAAAACGCATGACGAAGCACTTCACTTTACAGAGAAGCTCGGTCTTTCTGTAAACCCACTTCGTGAAGTAGTTTCTTCAGTTTCAGAAATGATGACGTATATCGAAAAAATGAGTAGTAAACGTGCGAATTTACCTTATGAAATTGATGGTATCGTTATTAAGGTGAACGACTACGCACAACAAGCAGCACTTGGCTTTACTGCAAAAAGTCCACGTTGGGCAATTGCATATAAATTTCCGGCAGAAGAAGTAACCACTACGCTTGAAGAAATAGAACTGAGCGTAGGCCGTACCGGTGTTGTAACACCAACTGCAATTCTTTCGCCTGTTCGTGTAGCAGGAACGATTGTAAGACGCGCATCGTTACATAATTTTGATTATATTACTGAAAAAGACATTCGACTTGGCGATGTTGTTGTTCTCAAAAAAGCGGGCGATATTATTCCGGAAGTTGTACGTGTGGTGCTTAACGAACGTGGTGATAGTGTGGAAAGTTATCCTATTCCGACCCAATGTCCAGCGTGTGAAAGCGTGTTACAACGCGCAGATGAAGAAGTTGCGCTTCGTTGTTGCAATCCACTTTGTCCAGCACAAATCAGGGAAAAGTTCGCACATTTCGTTTCGCGTGGGGCAATGAACATTGATGGACTTGGAGAACGTGTTGTTGCTCAACTCTTTGACCAAGGCCTCATCGCAACCGTTGCAGATTTATATACACTAGAATATGATCAGCTGTTAGCTCTCGAACGTTTTGGAGAAAAGAGTGCGCAAAACTTAATTCAGTCGATTGCGCAGTCGAAAGAGAATTCCCTTGAACGTCTGTTGTTTGGTCTTGGCATTCGTTTAGTCGGTGCAAAAGCAGCCAGAACACTGGCAGAACATTTTGGCTCAATGGAAAACCTACAGACTGCAACCATAGAAGAGCTGACAAGTATTCATGAAATCGGTACGAAAATGGCAGAATCTCTTGTGGCCTATTTTCAAGAGCCACATGTTCCACAGTTACTCGCAGATTTACAAGCAGCGGGCGTGAATATGGAGTATAAAGGTAGAGAAATCGTTGTGAACACTGTTGCAGGTGAAAGCAGTCATTTTGCAGGGCAACAAGTTGTGTTAACTGGAAAATTAGCGCAGTTTAAACGAAGTGAAGCGAAAGCGAAAATAGAAGCTTTAGGTGGGACCGTACAGAGTTCCGTTACAAAAACGACGACAATTGTTGTAGCTGGAGCGGACGCGGGTTCTAAAATTAAAGCAGCAGAGAAAAATGGCATTCCGATTTGGACAGAGGAGATGCTGGTTAACGAAATCGAAAAGTTTGGGGTGTGAACCAATGATTAAGAAGTACGTAGCTGCATGTGTATGCTTCTCACTCCTGTTTGCTGGTTGTAGTGTTCGTCCTGGTGGGGAAGATTCAGGGCAAACTGTCGATGGTGATACAGAAGCAATTATTCCAAAGTATAATATATCGGACGACTACTATCGTGTCGTTCAACCGTTTAAACCGAGTCCAGCACGCGGGTTAGCGGTTGCGAACATAAACAATCGATTAGATATGAATGAGTTTGAAACAGGACTCATGCGATTGTCGCAAAAATATTATTCAACAGACGACTATTATTATCAAGAAGGTCAACATTTGACGAAAGAAATGTTAAATGATTGGATGCGTCGTAAATATTCGGAAAACCAACAAAAGGACCGTGAAAAACGAGCGGAAAAGACGTTGCCGAACGACGGTTTAAATCCAGTTGATGATGAGGTAGGTTCGTTAGAAGAACGGAACGAAAACAATCCAATCTATGTTTCGCATATTTTAGAACAAAACTATCTTGTGAAAAATAAGAAGGGTAATTTAGAACTTGGTGGCGTAACGATAGGGATTGCGTTAAACAGTGTTCATTATTTCAATCAAGAACAAGGCTATCCACGGGAGACGAAAATTTCTGAAGAAGAGATTGCAAAAGAGGGCAAGCGAATTGCTCAAGAAGTGGCAACACGTCTGCGTCAAATTCCAGAGTTGAAAAATGTCCCAATTACGATTGGTCTATTTCAATTAGAAGGTAAATCTTCGCTTGTTCCTGGTCATTTTTTCAATGTTACGCAACTTGAAAAAGGGGAAACAACGATTGATAGTTGGGATAAAGTAAAAGAAGATTACATTCTCTTTCCATCAAGTGAAGCAAAAGCGAAGTACCGAGAAAATGCAACGAAATTTGAGCATTTTCGCAATGACATTTCGAAATACTTCCCCAACCATACAGGTGTGATTGGTGAGGGATATTATGTAAATGATCAAATTACACGATTAAACATTCGTATTCCAATTCAATTTTATGGAAAATCAGAAGTGATTGGTTTTACCCAATATGTGGCGGGACTCGTTGTTGAACATTTCCCAAATTACATGGAAGTCAATGTTGAGATTACGTCCTCAAATGGTGAAGAGTCACTCATCGTACGGAAACAAGATAAAGACGATCCTGTTATTTATATGTATTAAATGCAAAAGAGTTTTCGCTTCGTCGAAAACTCTTTTTTTAGGATAGAAATATTTCTTCAAATAAACAATAATTTCTGACAATTAAATACTTTCATGATAAAATAAAATGCGTAATCAAATGTCATTCAAGGGGGAAATAAGTCAATGGTCGTTGCATACAAACATGAGCCGTTCACAGACTTCACAGTGGATGGAAATAAAAAGTTATACAAAGAAGCTTTAGCAAAAGTCGAAAGTGAAATGGGCACTACATACCCACTATGGATTGGTGGAGAAGCGATTCTTACGGAAGAAAAAATCGTAAGTGTGAACCCAGCTGCACATAGTGAAGTTGTAGGCTATTCCTCAAAGGCATCAAAGGAGCAAGCACTCGAAGCAATCACTAGTGCAAGCGAGGCATTTAAAACATGGAGCAAAACAACAGCACAATTTCGTGCATCTTTTTTACTTCGTGTTTCGCATATTATCCGTCGAAGAAAGTTCGAATTTTCAGCGCTATTAACGAAAGAATCAGGAAAGCCATTTGCTGAAGCGGATGCAGATACAGCAGAAGCAATCGATTTCTTAGAATACTATGCTAGAAATATGCTTGCGTTAGATAACGGTGTAGAAATTAAAAGTCGAGTAGGCGAAAGTAATACATTTACATACATCCCATTAGGTGTTGGTGTCATTATCCCACCGTGGAATTTTCCTTTTGCCATCTTAGCGGGTATGACAGGGGCGGCAGTTGTAACGGGAAATACAGTTGTACTAAAACCAGCAAGCGCAACGCCGGTTGTCGCTGCGAAATTTATGGAAGTATTAATTGAAGCGGGTCTTCCAGCAGGTGTAGTAAACTTCGTTCCGGGCAGTGGTAGTGAAGTGGGTGATGTGTTAGTTGATGACCCGCGTACACGTTTTATCAGTTTTACTGGATCAAAAGAAATTGGGATTCGTATTTACGAACGCGCAGCGAAAGTTCACCCAGGTCAAAAATGGTTAAAACGTGTAATCGCTGAAATGGGCGGTAAAGACACGATTGTCGTTGACAAATGTGGTGATATTGAACTTGCAGCACAAAGCATCGTAAAAAGTGCGTTTGGTTTTGCGGGTCAAAAATGTTCAGCGTGTTCACGTGCGGTTATCCACGAAGACATTTACGAAGCGGTAAGTCAGCGCGTTGTTGAACTAACGGAAGCGCTCGTTATTGGCAATCCATCAAAAGCAAAAACGTATATGGGCCCTGTCATTGATCAGAGTGCATGGTCGAAAATTACAGAGTACATTGAAATTGGTAAAGAAGAAGGTACGTTACTTACGGGTGGAAGTAGCGACAATGCAGAAGGATACTTTATTGCGCCTACTGTTTTCGGTAATGTTGCAGCAGATGCACGCATTATGAAAGAAGAAATTTTTGGTCCTGTTCTTGCGTTAAGTTCAGTGAGCTCATTTGAAGAAGCGCTTGAAGTAGCGAACAATACAGAGTTTGGTCTTACTGGTGCGGTGTTGTCGAACAATCGTGCACATTTAGAACTGGCTGCGAAAGAGTTTCATGTTGGAAACTTGTATTTTAATCGTGGGTGTACGGGTGCGATTGTTGGGTATCATCCGTTTGGTGGGTTTAATATGAGTGGTACGGATTCGAAGGCTGGTGGTCCGGATTATCTGCAGTTGCATATGCAGGCGAAGACGATTAGTGAGATGTTTTAGAGGTTTTTTATTTAGATAGGCTCGCGTATGTTTGTGTTTTCTATGAAAAAACTGTAATTTGGTCGCGGGCGCATGTTTTGAGTTGGGTTCGGCTACGTCAGGGACCTTCGCTTT
>JBOFGC010000103.1:0-1421 GCA_051648945.1 Bacilli bacterium | reverse complement strand
AGAAAAGAAATGCCACTTTTTCGTGAACGATTAGAACAGCAAGGCTATACGATCAAACAATCAAAAGACGGATACTTTATTGTAGAAAGTTGTGAAAAACAAGCTTGGTAGATCGAAAAGAGGGGCAATGTATCGAGTTGGCCACACTATTGGATATTTAGCAGCAACAATCGTGCTACAAGAAATAAACGCATTAATTGTCGTGGCAGTTCATGTTGCTGTTAAAATCATAAAACTAAAACACAAGGGGAAAGTTAAAATGACAATAAAAGAACGATATTTCATCAAGGTAAATACTGAATATCTTTCAGATGTTTCGGAACAAGTTGGTGACGAAGTTGAAATTGAAACAACTTATAATTTTGAAGATGCTGCACCGCTTGATAAAGATGAAGTAATTCCTGCTGTAAAACATTTGCGAAAAGAGTTGCCGAATATGGCAGAATTTAACGCGGTCAAAATAACGATTGTAGAAGAAGTCCTGGAGGTTTAGTAATGAAAACTAAATGTTACGAGTGTCAAGAGGATTTGTGTTTCGAAACTGATAATATCGAAATTTGCATAGAGTGCGATACGATTTACTGCGTCGATTGCGCAGAAAAAGCAGCGGCCGAGTGGTACAGCGACGGGCGCACAATACCGTGGATAAGATGGTGTGAACATTGCTCGAAAGTTTAAATGTATATAAAGCACTTCCTTGTAACGGAGATGAAAAACAATTATTAGACTATACATTGAATACGTTTAGAAGTGAGTTTGATAGAGCGTACAAACTCTTGGCGCTTAAGTATGCTTTAAATAACAGCAGTGTTCTTGTATGTGCGCTGATTAGAAAATACGCAGATAAAAAATATTTATCTTACTGTTTTATCAGTGATTTCTCAATTTGTTTTGGATCTTCCCTTGATATTTGCGGAGATTGGCACGACACATTAGGCGTTAGCTTGAAACACAGTCATGAAGTGGTTTTCGGGTTCAATGCGAAGACCACCAAAATTGACGAATTTATAAACATTCTGTATGAAGAATTTGTCGAATGTAAGGAGGACAATCATGAAAACACAAGTAGCAATTAAAAGACATTTGCTAACACTGGATCTGGAAGAGTTAAAGCAAGTATCGCTTAAAACTGGATTTTCAATCAAGCAGTTAGAACAGTACGCAACCGATCAGAGCCAATGGCCAACAGGGAAAGTAGCACGTTTTCAAAACGTACTATCCATCAAGTACTGGAAGGTCAAATATATTTTAAAAAATACAAAGAAAGGGACGACTGTAGATGCATGGAGTATTGATGGACTTAAGAAGCACACGAGATTATCCCAACAAAAACTATTAGAAGGTTTTGATGGTAAACGATTCACTGGTTACCAGTTCGTACAAGAAAAATACCCTGTATATGCTTTGAAGGAGAGAATTTA
>JBOFGC010000102.1:0-3310 GCA_051648945.1 Bacilli bacterium | reverse complement strand
TATGTTCTATGAAAATAATTGAGTTCTCGCGTATATTAGTGCGGAACTGTGGGTACTGCGCCAGGCAACTCCGCGTGCCTTTCGGGGCGGCACTGTGCCTCCTCGTCGCGGTATGGCTGCTCCTGCGGGGTCTTGCCTGGCGGCCTGGTCCGCGGGAGTCTCCGTCATCTGGCTCCGTAACACTTTGCTCGGAATTTGAGCCTACGTAATACCTTTTCCTGTATGGGTTGTCAAAAGGCTATGCACGTTTTCGGGTTGATGTACTAAATATGGGTGTATGAGATTTTTCCTGAAAAGTACCCATACACGAAGGATGTGGAGTGTAGGTGTAGGTATCAAAATGTGTACAACTAACTAGGGAAATTTGCATTTTCTCATCGAAATAGAAAATTTTCATATACTTAGGAGAAATTAATTATAATTTTACAAAATATTGAATGTTTTAAATTGACTATCATGGTATAAAAGTATTATTATGAGAAAGCGAAAATCTATTGTTTTCTTAAAATATCAAAGGAAAATACAATTTTTGCAAAGAATGAAATATATAGAATGATAAGCGATAGCAAAGGAGAATCCAGAAACTTCAAAGAAAATGTATCTTCTATTTTGTTGATAGTCTTTAATGCCTACACGAAAAACGAATTTTATAGAAAAGACTAAACTACTAGGTAATAGTGCCGATATAATTATCAAAACATTCAAACACAAGGAAGGGGATGTAATTGTGAGTAGGGTTGAAAAGTATAAGAAAAAATGGAAATTAAGTGGGATTGTTGCTTTAATCGTATTACTCGTTCTAAATACGATTGGAATAACAAACATTTTAACAGAAACGGAAAGTGAAGCAGCGGTTACAAACAGCAAATTAGGAACAATTGAACATTTTAATGCTGTTGTATTTTCTGATCATAGTGCATCAAGTGCAGATATTGAGGGACCAATTGCGGTTCAGGGAAATATGAAGTATGACACAGTGGCGTTCAGTTTGGTTGCTGCTACAACAGGTGCATTTAACCTCGCGGGAGCACCACATGTGAATAACGGAATGCCGTCTATTTTACTGGGCGGAAGCATTACAGCTGAGAAAGGTGTTCAAGTTGAACCAAATGCTGGAGATATCGTTGTAAATGGCGATACGGCATACGACCCAACAGGTATTTTCGGAACATTCTCAGGCAGTAATTTCACACCAAACTACAAATACAATACAAACCCAGTAGTTAAGAAAAGTGCTGCAGAAATTCAGCAACACTTTAGTGAATTGAAAGGCGAGATGGAAGGTGCGATGAATAAAGCGAAAGCTTATACATCAAAAACACCAATTTCATTTGCTAGCTTCGGTATTGGTAAATCAGAACAAGACAAAGACATCTTAGTGAGTTCATCGATTGAAAATGTGAATGAGCTAAAAATTGGTGATTTTTATTTACCGAGTTTAGAAGATAAAAAAGCGCTTGTCATTTATTCAAATGCAAAAAAAGTATCATTTAAGAATGGTGCAATTGTATACGATCAAAATGGCGATGGTGTGTATGAAAAACTTATTAATACATCACAACCCTATTCAAAAACGGGTGATATGTCGCGTTTAGCTCCGAAAATACTATGGGTATTTCCAGAAGCGACCGATATTGATTTAGCAGGTTATGGCATCATTGGTAACGTTTTTGCACCAAAAGCAAATATCGTTGCAAGTGGTGGTTCAATTAATGGACAAGTATTTGCAGATAAATTAAAACAAACAAACGGATTTGAAGTGCATAATTTCCGTCTAAATTGGAATTTATGGAAAACGACAACGCCTCCACCACCAGTAGCAAAAGGTGAACTTGGAAACTTTGTATGGATCGATAAAAATGAGAATGGAATCCAAGACCAAGGTGAAAAAGGAGTTAGTGGGGTAACAGTCGAACTTCAAGATGGCGGAAATGCAAAAATAGCGGAAACGACAACAAGTGCAACAGGTGAATACTATTTCAAAGATTTAAATGCAGGCACATACAAAGTTGTTGCGAAATTACCGAATGGATTTGATTACAAATTTGGTACATCATTTGAACAAGGAAATGATGCAACAAAGGATGCAAATAAAGGGGTAGTAAGCGGCACGCAATTCACGACAGAGCCTGTCGAATTAAAAGCAGGTGAAACAAATCACTCGATTGATATCGCAGTTCAAGAACTCGGTATGATTGGTGATTATGTATGGTACGACAAAAATTATTCGGGTACACAAGATGTAACAACACCAGCAGAACCAGCAATGAAAGATGTGAGTGTTGTACTACAAAAACTTGAAAACGGAACATTTGTTGATCTTGGGACACCAGTTTTAACAGATGACCTCGGTAAATACTTGTTCAAAGGATTAGAGAACGGGACGTATCGTGTTAAATTTCCGAAAATTATAGATGGTAAGAATATTACGACAAATAAAGTCGGGAATAATCCTGCAATCGACTCAGACCCACTTCCAAACAATAACGCTACGCAAAATTACGTTATTACACCAAACATTACAATCGATGCTGTAACAAAAAAACGTCTTGACGTTGATGCAGGTTACAGTCGTACCGGTTCAATTGGTGACCAAGTTTGGATTGAAAAAGGAACAAAAGATGGACTGTTTGGAGCGGGTGACCTTCCAATTGCAGACATCAAGATAGAATTACACAAGAAAAATGGCACAGATTTTACACTCGTAACAAGCACAGTAAGTGACATTAAAGGCCAGTATAACTTTACGGGTTTAAAAAATGGCACATACAAAGTGAAGTTTATCGCACCGAAAGGCTATGATTATACCGTTTCAGCTGCTGGGGATGTGACAACAAACAACGACTCAGACGCTGCAACAGACGGGTTCACAAAAGAAATCCAACTCGACGTTGATGACAACGCCAAACGTAATATCACCACAGTTGATGCGGGTTTTGAATTAAAAAATAGTTCAATCGGTGACTTTGTGTTTATCGATGAAAATGGAAATAATGTTTATGATGCAGCGGTAGATAAGGTAAAAGGCAATGTAACAGTTGAACTTTATAAAACAGTAGGCGCAGTGACAAGTAAAATCGCAACTGATGTAACAAATGCAACAACGGGCACTTATTTATTCTCAAATTTAGAACCAGGAACATATGAAGTTCGCTTTGTTAAGCCGTCAGGTTATGCGTTCGTTGAAGAAACAGGAGCACTTAAAGATGTAAACAACTCCGATGCGAACGTAACAACAGGACGTACAGTAAGCATCACACTTGGCGAAGATGAACATATTCGTTATGTCGATGCGGGCATTCATCAACTT
>JBOFGC010000101.1:0-3622 GCA_051648945.1 Bacilli bacterium | reverse complement strand
TCATATGTGTAACTTTCCCCAGGTAAAACAGCGTCTTGTGTCACCCCTGGTACGCCGTCAGTTGGATTTTTCACAGGATAACCGTGCCAATGAATCGCTGTTGGTACAGGAAGTTTATTTTTTAACGTGACAGAAACGGTTTCTCCTTGTTTTACAGTAATTTCAGGTCCAGGCACTGTGCCATTATACGTCCAAACGGGAACGGTTATGTCCTTGTTGAGAGCATGCATTCGTTCTTGTGCAATAAGTGTAATTTTATTGCTTCGGATTACTTTTGTCTCGTTTGTCATCGCAGTTGCAGTGGGTTCTGATGTTTGTTTTTTCGTATGCGCGGAATGGTCACTTTTTTCCGCACAACCACTCAACACTATAAGTAGAACAGTTAGTAAGGGGAGTAATATTTTTTTCATTTGACGCCTCCTATTTTCTTTTTCTACACTATGTATACCATGTAAATGTGCAAAAAAAATGCACAATGATTAAAAGTTGCGAAAAGTGAGAAAAAAAGTAAAAATAGAAGGAAGAGGTGAGAGATGTGCGAATTTTAGTTGTGGATGATGAAGTAAAAATACACGATCTTTTAAAAACATTGCTCCAAATACATGGGTATGATAGCGTTTGGTGTACAGCAAAATGTGAGGATGTTTTTCATTTGATAAAAACGCATGACATTGAATGTGTACTACTCGATGTGATGATGCATCCGATGAATGGGGAACAAATGCTTACGGAAATAAAAAAAGAAAATCCTGGTGTGGCGGTGCTAATGGTAAGTGCGGATGATCGCAGTGAATGTATTGTTTCTTGTTTAGAGAAAGGTGCGGACGATTATGTGTGTAAACCTTTTAAAGGAGAAGAATTGGTTGCACGTATTGGAAGTGTGATGCGCAGAGTAGGTATGCGTACATTCCCTCATTTAAAAGTCGATGAAACGTCGCTACGTGTGTATTACAAAGAGCAAAATATTGAATTGACGAATATAGAAAAAGAAATTTTACTGTACCTTTTAAAACATAAAATGCAAGTGTTGCATCGTCAACAAATCATCGATAATCTTTGGCATGGAAGTCGTGATATCGAAGAGCGTACGATTGATTCGCATATTCGAAAATTAAGAGACAAGCTCCGTTTGATTCAATTTCCTGTAGAGAACCATTTACGAGCAGTGTATGGCGTAGGTTACACATGGGAATAGCGAAAAAAATTGGCATGTCCGTGTTTGTTTTGTTGTTTGTGATTGAGGCTCTTTCGTTTTGGGTATTGTATCGGTCACTCGTGAATGACCGAGCAACATTTATTTTGGAGCAGTTAAAAATGCGAGGTGAAAATTACGCAACGATGTTAGCCGACGATTTTACATCGGAATTTCTTCACCATGTTGCGATGATGGAACAATCAGCTGAAATTGCAAGCATCGTAGTTGATGCGAAAAATAAAGAAATTCAAACGAAATCGCACTATGTAAGTCAATCGATGATTCAGCACGTGAAAGCGGACACGCGCACGTTTGGCACGCAAAGCGCTGTCATGGAACATCGCTATAGTGAGGCAGAATGGGTTTGTACAGTCAGTCCTATTCAAAAAAATGGAAAAGTTCAAGGGTATGTCTATATGTTCCAATCGGCACAAACGATCAATGCAGCAATACAACCATTACGAAGTTTAATGTTGGTTGCATTTGCACTCTGTGTTGTTGTTTCCATTTTATTGAGTGGATTGTTGTCTCATTTTGTTTCAAAGCCAATATTGCAGCTTGCACAATCAGCAGAACACTTTATAAAAGGAAACTACAGTATCCGTTTTAAACGCAAACGCACAGATGAAGTAGGAATTGTGATGGACCATTTAGACGCACTTGGCGAACGATTAGAGCATTTAGAAAATAGTCGTAATGATTTTCTTCGTGGTGTAGCACATGAAATTCGCACACCACTTACCTATATTATGGGGTGGAATGAAGTGCTCAGTTTAAAACTTAAACGTGAGCAGCTTTTTTTTGAGGAAACCGAAAAAATAGCGCATGAAACGGTACGGATGAATTTACTTGTCGGCGATTTATTACGGACGCAATACAATCAGTTTTCATTATACATTGTGAAAAAAGAAGTATGTCTAAAAGAATGGACAAGCAAACAACATACACGTTATGCACAAGCGTGTGATGCTCGGCGAATTGTTTTTGAAAATGAAACGGAAGCACATAGTATAGTAATGGACGGTGTCCGCATGGAACAAGTGCTAGATAATCTTATTCAAAATGCGCTTCGCTACGGTAGCCAAACGTTACCGACAATTGTCCGATTTTCAACAATCGAAAATAAGTTCTCTGTTAATGTGAAAAGTGTAGAAGGATGTATTTCGACAAAAGAATTACCATATGTGTTTGACCGCTATTTTCGAAGTAAGAATGTGAGAGCCCTCCCACAACAAGGTTTTGGTTTAGGATTAAGTATTGTGAAAGAAGTAATCGAGGCCCATGATGGAGAAGTGTGGGCACAAAGTGATTGTGAACGCAGAGAAACGATATTCGGTTTTGAATTGAAAATTAGTCATGAATAGTCGTCATGAAGTCAAAAAATCACCCACAGTGCACATTGCGGGTGATTTTTTGACTTCGTGATAACGATCGATTCGCTATGAAAACTATGCGATACGAACGATTGAGATTTGTGCATTATCAGGTGCGATTGTCATTGCGGATGGTGAGAGTGTTGTGCTTATATTCGAAATATTTCGTATTGTGATGACATCACCAGCATTCAACGATATGATGCGCGTTCCTGTTTGTTGATGAATACCTGTTGCAGTATTTTCAATAATACTTGAAGCACCGCCCATTTGACTTCCGTTTTGAAATGGTGCAAAGCCACCACTATTACCAGCAGCAACAGTAACATTGTAATTAATGAGATAGATACCACTCACTCCAACCGTAATTGCGTTTGCAGCAAGTGACATGTTCACTGCCGAAGCACTATTATTAAGTGGAACAGTTCCACCCGCCGCGATAGTAGGGTTAGAACCGAAATTGTAGGCATTAATATAAGCTGAAGCTAGAACACCAGTCGCCCCAGTTACCCCAGTCACCCCGTTCGTACCATTTGTCCCAGTAGCGCCAGTCGCCCCATTCGTACCATTTGTCCCAGTAGCGCCAGTCGCCCCGTTCGTACCATTTGCCCCAGTAGCGCCAGTCACCCCGTTCGTACCATTTGCCCCAGTAGCGCCAGTCGTCCCAGTTGCTCCGTTCGTTCCATTTAAACCAGTTGCCCCGGTAGCCCCAGTCACACCAGTGTTTCCAGATAAACCAACAGTACCAACTGCGCCAGTCGCTCCAGTCGCTCCAGTCGCACCAGTGACACTCGCACCAGTTGGACCAGTCGCCCCGTTTGGACCTGGTGGACAAATCGAGCAAAAACCACTAATAGGTGTAGTCGAACTACTACATGAATTTGATTTGCAATTATCAGGTTCAAAATAAATGTCTGTCATAATGGTCCTCCATGAAAAAATAAGATAGCATTTACTATTTGTATATGCATAGAATTGTGGGGGTGCGAGTGCATGTGCCTAGTACGAGATTGGTAGATTGAACTACCCCCCACAGTCCCTGCGGATTTGGTTT
>JBOFGC010000100.1:0-7403 GCA_051648945.1 Bacilli bacterium | reverse complement strand
AGAGCTTTACGCATAGTGATGGAATATTTATTTTAGCTAAAAAGAAACAGTGGGACATTGTCGAATGGGGAATGATGCAACCAGTGGCGGAAAACGAAAAATCGTATTTTCTTACAGAATGGTGTGTGCATGGGTATGTGAGTGGAACGTTTGAGGAAGTACAGCAAGCGCTATTGAAACTTGAAAAACAATGGAATGACAAAGGGTATGAATTTGTTACCGATGCGGTACTTGTTGAATCCTTTTACATTGGTGATGCAAAAGATGCAGTGACAATTAGTCAGTTTTATATTGGGATTGAAGAAAAGAATTGACCTTGGACTATGACCAAGGTTTATTCTGTTTTAGAGAGGTGAAGAACATGAAACAATTATTTCGAAATAAAATATTTTTATTAATTACAACGACCGATATCATCCAATTGTTTGGCATTTGGATTCGAAACATAGCGATTCTGTTTTTTGTTATGGAACAAACGAATGATAGTCCGAATGCTGTA
Organism: Bacilli bacterium; assembly: GCA_051648945.1. Classification (GTDB taxonomy): domain Bacteria; phylum Bacillota; class Bacilli; order JBOFGC01; family JBOFGC01; genus JBOFGC01. Next base: position 6,904 of record JBOFGC010000100.1, on the reverse strand, counting down.
AGTGCAATCACGTTCATTGAAATGTTGCCGATGGTATTCTTTTCGTTAATTGGTGGGGTGATTGCGGACCGCTATCATCCGAAAAAGACGATGATACTAGGTGACGTGCTAAGCATGATTAGTTTTATCATTATTGGACTAATGATTCCGCATGTACATTGGATTTTTGTGTTGTTTGCAACGCTCGTTTCTGGGATTGTGAGTCAATTTTCATATCCGTCTAGTGCGCGCTATTTTAAAGCTTATTTACCACACGACGATGTAGACAAGGCGACAGCATTTAGTCAAACCATTGCGTCCATTTTTCCGATTATCGGACCAGCACTCGGAACATTTTTATACTATACGTTTGGCATCCAAGTTGTGTTTTGGATTGTTGCGAACTTGTTCTTTGTATCCGTATTATTGCTTTTAATGTTGCCAAAAGGTAATTTTGAAAGTATTCGAACGCAATCAACGATTAGTGAAGATATTAAGCGGACGGTTCAGTATGTAAAAGAACATGCCACACTCGGGCCATTGTTTTTGAGTATGTTCGTTTTGTCGATTGCAAGTGGATTCTCATCAACACTCGATATTTTCTTAGTGACTGAGCGATTAGGACTTGAGAAGGTGCAATATCAATGGTTTGCTGGTATTGCAGGGATTGGTATGATTTTTGGCTCCATTATTTTTATCACATGGGCAGAAAAATTACGTAGCTTAAAAATGATGGGAATACTCAGTTGTATACTCGCCGTTACAATTAGTATAGAAGGAATGAGTACCGTTGTATGGCTTACGCTGGCATTACAATTTTTAGATAATGTACTCATCGGAATTGTAGCGGCTTATATGATGGGCGCGTTTACGCGTGAGAGCGATGAAGAGATGATTGGAAAATTATCAGGGTTCTCTGGTTTTCTATGGTATGCCGGATTTGGTATTGCCTCAGCAATGGCTGGACCGCTCATGAGTAGTACCCACTTAGTTGTTGTTTATATCTTTGCAGGAACACTTTTATTAGGAATTGGTTTATGGCTAACACTACGGAAAGTTATACCAGTAAAATAAATAAAAAATACTTTTCTAAATATTTATAAAAATAGTTTACAAAATCCATTTTTGAGCATACAATCATAACAAATAACGATGTAAATCAGTGATTAAGAGTAGTAGTCATTCGTAAGTACTGTAAAAGAGAGCTGGGGTCGGTGAAATCCAGTCATGTATGGAATGATGAATGGACTTATGAGAGGCGAACCGAACAATGAAGTAGGTCGCACGGGTTCTCCCGTTAACGAGATAGAGTATTTTTGTACTCGAACTAAGTGGGATATTTGATATCCAATTGAGGTGGCACCACGGTCTATTCCGTCCTCTGTCCACGACGATTTTGTCGTGGGCAGGGGACTTTTTTATTTTCTATCAAAAAGGAGGAAGTTGTAATGACAGTTATGAAAACAAAAATGCACGTTGTTCGTGAACAAGTGAAAGGAATATCTGCTGAGGTTACACCGACAGCAATTTTTTCAGCACTAGAAAGTGAGCGAAAGTTTCTATTGCAAAGTTCTTTGCAGACAGAAGTGAACGGAAGATATTCGTTCTTAGGAGAGAATCCAAGTATCGAATGGAAACGCGTTGAAAATGGGACAGAAGTTACGGAGAATGATAGTTTAACTGTTGTTACAGCTCCTTTTCTCGATGTAGTACGCAACTATTTTCAATCGTTTGATTGTGAAGATGACTTTGTATTTTCAGCTGGAGCCGTTGGTTATGTAGGATATGACAGTATTCGTGATTATGAAGATATCGGCCACTTACCGGAAGACCCGATTGGTATGCCAAGTGCACATTTGATGTTTTTTCGTACGATCATTTCCTTTGATCATATTACGAATGAAATTACGCTACTCGGTGTGTATACAAACGAAGAAGAGCAACAATTAATATCTGAACAATTTCTATATTATAAAAAAATACTAACTACAATCGGTGAAGAAAAGACACAAGAGGTGACACCTGTTCTCGAGTGGAAACAAAGCGTAAGTAAAGAAGAATTTATGAAGCGCGTAGAACGATTGCAACATCATATTGTTGAAGGGGATATTTTTCAAGTCGTCCCATCACTTCGCTTTAGTGGCGCGTATACAGGAGAGAGTTTTGCCATCTATGAACGCCTGAAGGAAGTGAACCCTTCGCCTTATATGTTTTATATTACATTTGGAAACTATACGGTACTCGGTGCATCGCCTGAGAGTTTAATCAGTGTACGTGGCCGTCGTTTAGAAACAAATCCAATTGCAGGCACGCGCAAACGTGGTGCAAGTCAAAGTGAAGACCGCGAACTTGCGGAAGGATTGTTGCAAGACCCGAAAGAATTGGCCGAACACTATATGCTCGTGGATTTAGGACGTAATGATGTAGGTTCAATTTGTGAGATTGGTTCGGTTAACCTCGACCGCTTCAAAGAGATTGAGTATTATTCACACGTCATGCACATTGTGAGTGTTGTGAGCGGAACGTTAACAGAAAATCATGATGCGTTTAGTGCGTTGCAAAAATGTTTACCGGCAGGCACAGTAAGTGGTGCACCGAAAATTCGCGCAATGCAATTAATCAATAAAGAAGAGAATTTACGCCGAAACGTGTATGCAGGAAGCGTTGGGTATATTAGTGTCACAGGGGATATGGATATGGCACTTGCGATTCGCACGCTTGTTGCAAAAGATGGTTTCGTGCATTTACAAGCCGGAGCGGGCGTTGTGTATGATAGTGTACCAGAATTAGAGTATGAGGAAAGTTTAAATAAAGCGCGCGCGCTCATGGAGGTATTACGATGATTGTCTTGATTGATAACTATGATTCGTTTACGTATAATCTCTACCAATATCTTGGAGAAGTGGCAGATGATATTAAAGTCATTCGCAATGATGAATTAAGTGTCGCAGAAATTGCTGCACTTAAGCCTCGAGGAATTGTCCTAAGCCCTGGTCCGGGTCATCCAAGAGAAGCGGGTGTTTGTATGGAAGTTGTCGAAAAACTTCATTCATCAGTCTCGATTTTAGGTATATGTCTTGGTCATCAAGCCATCGTTGAAGCATTTGGAGGCACAGTATCCTATGCACCGCGCATTATGCATGGAAAAACGAGCGCAATCGAACATTCAGAAAGCGCCCTTTTTGAAAATATCCCGCAGAAGACGTCAGTCATGCGTTATCACTCGCTTGCCGCAATTGAAGGCACGCTTCCGACACAACTGCAAATCATTGCCCGGGCAATGGATGATGAAGTTGTCATGAGTGTTCAACATGTTGACACGCCGACATATGGCATTCAATTTCATCCAGAGAGTTTCTTAACAGAAGATGGAAAACAAATGTTGTTAAATTGGGTTGCACAATTACCGAAGGAGGTAGAAGTTTCATGAAACAGTTACTCCAATCACTTCTACACCATGAATCGCTGTCATACGAACAATCAAACGCGTTATTAAACACACTCGTGAGTGATGACGTGACAGATGCACAAATTGCGGCTGCGCTTATTGCTTTAAAAAGTAAAGGTGAAAGTTTAGCAGAAATGCACGGATTTGTTGATGCGTTATGTGCAAATGCATTGCACATTCCATATCAAAGTGAAATACCTGTCCTCTTTGATAATTGTGGGACCGGTGGTGATGGATTTCATACGTTTAATTTGAGTACGACAGTTAGTTTTGTTCTTGCAGCGGCAGGTCTTCCGGTTGCGAAACATGGAAATCGTTCCGTTTCAAGTCAGTGTGGAAGTGCAGATGTGTTAGAAGCACTTGGAGTTTGTCTGACACCACCGCCTTCGAAACTAGCAACCTTATTAGAGGAACTGAACTTTGCGTTTTTACTCGCACCACACGTTCATCCACGTTTAGCAAGGGTAGGCGCAGTCAGACGTCAACTCGGGGTACCGACAATTTTCAATGTTGTTGGTCCGCTTGCGAATCCAATGCAAATTACGCATCAACTGGTTGGCGTGTTTAGTGAACACTTAGCAGAAGAAATGGTGCAAGTACTACGTCAAATTGGTCGAAAACGTGCAGTTGTTGTTCGTGGCTACAATGGATTAGATGAAGTATCACTTGAAGGTCCAAATGATCTTTGGGTGTTAGATAAAGGTGAGATAACGAAGAAAGTATTAGATGCAGCGCACTATGGTTTTACGCCGACACCACTAACAGAAATTAGAGGTGGAGCAAAAGAGGAAAATGCAAGGTTGTTACGTTGCGTGCTGAAAGGTGAACGTTCTGCGTATTACGATTATACTGTATTTAATAGTGCGGTTTGCTTGTACACAAGTGAAGTGGCAGAGAGTATCGAAAAAGGAATTGAGATGAGCATGAAAGCTATTGATTCGGGGGCGGCGTTACGCGTGTTAGAAAAGTATATTACACTTTCAAATGAAGTCGAAGAAGGAGAGGTCGCACGATGAGTCATTTAGACAGAATTATTGCACAAAAAAGAATTGAAGTTGAAAATCTTGCGCATGTACCGTTTCCACTCGCATATTATCGCAAACCGAACGTTCCAACTTTTTATGAAAAAGCAAAGGCGCATAAAGGGCTTGCTGTAATTAGTGAGATAAAAAAAGCATCGCCTTCAAAAGGTGATTTGAATGTGACTGTAGATGTAGTTGCCCAAGCGAAATTATATGCGGAGAACGGTGCAAGTGCAATTAGTGTTCTTACAGATGAGACGTTCTTTAAAGGAAGTATGAACGACCTACGACAAGTTCGTCAGGCTGTAGATGTACCGATTCTTTGTAAAGATTTCATGATTAGCACAGCACAAATTGATGTTGCCTATCACTCAGGTGCAAACCTTATTCTATTGATTGTTGCAGCGCTTACAGATGAAGAGTTACGCAGTTTGAATGACTATGCGTTAAGTAAAGAGCTTGAAGTACTTATTGAAGTTCATAATATCGAAGAGTTAGAGCGTGCATTACTTCTTTCTCCAAAACTACTTGGCATTAACAATCGTAATCTACTTACGTTTGAAGAAAATTTAGAAACAACAAAACAACTGATTGCGCGAATTGAACAAAGTGACGCGATTTTAATAAGTGAGAGTGGCATTCGCAGTATAGAAGATGCCCAAACAGTAGCGGGATTTGGCGCGGATGCAATTTTGGTTGGAGAAGCTCTTATGCGCAGTGAGCAACCTGGTCAATTGTTGCGTGACTTTCAAGATGTAAAAGGAAGTACAGTGTAATGACATTTGTAAAAATTTGTGGTTTGAAAACAAAAGAAATGGTAGATGTCGCAGTTGCGAGTGGAGCAGATGCACTCGGTTTTGTGTTTGCACCGAGCAAAAGGCTCGTCACGGCTGACGTTGTTGCCGATATTACTGTTGACGTACCGCAACACATTTGGCGCGTAGGTGTGTTCGTCAATCCGAAACTACACGAAGTAAAAGCAATTGTCGAAACAGCAGGTCTCACGCACATTCAATTACACGGCGATGAGGAAAGTATTGATTGGAAAACAGTAGACATTCCGAAATTGATTGCTTGCCGTATGGAAGGGAAAAAACAACGAGAGCGCTATAAACGTTGGAATGAGAGCGTTCCTCTTTTTGATAGTCCAAGAGAAATGTACTACGGCGGCAGTGGCCATAGTTTTGATTGGACAGAGCTTGAAGGGATTACGCCACAAAAAGGTCTTTGGTTTTTAGCAGGTGGTTTATCGGTAGAAAACGTTACGGATGCCATCTCAAAAACAGGTGCACCTGCAGTTGATGTATCAAGTGGTGTTGAAACAGAAGGTGTGAAAGATGCTGATAAAATTACGGCGTTTATAAAAAAAGCTAAAGGAGAATAACCAATGACAACAAACACATATAATTTTCCAGATCATCGTGGTCACTACGGTGTTTATGGTGGACGCTACGTTCCAGAAACATTAATGGAAGCTGTGCTAGAACTCACAGAAGCCTACGAAAAAGTGAAAAATGATTCGGAATTTCAAGAAGAGTTTCATCATGAATTGAAGCATTATGTGGGACGAAGTACGCCACTATACTACGCAGATGCATTAACGAAACATGCAGGTGGGGCAAAAATTTACTTGAAACGTGAAGATTTAAATCACACGGGCGCACATAAAATCAACAATACAATTGGGCAAGTGCTCCTTGCGATGCGCATGGGAAAACGTAAAATTGTTGCGGAAACGGGTGCTGGCCAACATGGCGTTGCAACGGCGACAGTTTGTGCACGCTACGGATTAGAGTGCGTTGTGTTTATGGGTGAAGAAGACATTAAGCGTCAAGAAGCAAATGTATACCGCATGCGCTTACTTGGTGCACGCGTTGAAAGTGTGACGAGCGGTAGCCGTACATTAAAAGATGCGTGTAACGAAGCGCTTCGTTATTGGGTGACGAATGTTCGTGATACGCATTATATTATCGGCAGCGCACTCGGTCCGCATCCGTATCCAGAAATGGTGCGTGATTTCCAATCTGTCATTGGGCAAGAAACGATTGTGCAATGTGAAGAACAAATCGGTCGTCTACCTGACAGTGTCGTAGCATGTGTTGGTGGAGGAAGTAATGCCATTGGTATGTTCTATCCGTTTTTAAATCATACAGAAGTAGAACTAATTGGCGTTGAAGCATACGGTCAGGGTGTCGATACACCGTATCATGCCGCAACATTACAAAAAGGAAAACCAGGAATTTTACACGGTGCGTATATGTATCTCCTGCAAGATGAAGCAGGTCAAGTACAAGAAGCCCATTCAATTAGCGCAGGTCTTGATTATCCGGGTCTTGGTCCAGAACATTGTTATTTACATGACATTAAACGTGTGCAATACACAGGTGTAACAGACGAACAAGCGATGAAAGCACTACTTTTACTTAGTCGCACAGAAGGTATCATTCCAGCGCTT
>JBOFGC010000099.1:0-1900 GCA_051648945.1 Bacilli bacterium | reverse complement strand
AATGACCAAAGGGATGTTCCGAAAGTTACCAAAGGGCAGTTTAGAAACTGACCAAAAGGAAGTTTACATAGAAACTGACCAAAAGGAAGTTTCTTTAACAAAATATAATACTACAACAAAATATTACAACAATATAAGTAGTAGTAGTAGTAACAGCTACGCTGGTACTAACGTATTCTCTTTCTACGAAAATAACTTTGGAATGATAAATCCATACATGATGCAAAGCATTGAAGATTGGATTAGAGACACAAACGAAGAACTGGTTCTTGCTGCTATGGAACGAGCATTGAAACAACAGAAGCAATGGAAGTATGCGGAGGGGATTTTGAAAAGATGGATGAACAGCAATGTTTCCACTCTAGCAGATGTTGAAGCTCAGGAAAAAGAGTTTGCTAGGAAGAAAGGTTCTAAGGCTAAGGCAGAACCAAAACCTAAACAACCAGCAAGAAAGCATAAAGAAATCATGCCAGACTGGGGAGCAAAAGAATAAGGGGGCAAAGGGGATGTTTACGGAAGTATCAAAAGCAATTCAACTAGCTGTTCCAACGAATTTGTTAGGCGAGCAATGTCCAGTGTGTAAATCGCACGTCAAAGTATTAATCATGGATTACACATGTTCACCATCATTGAAGTTGAAATACAGAGATAGTCCCAATGTGGATTATCAAGATTCAGGGAAACCAGTGGAGCAGTTAGGCGTGAAATTTGTACAACCAAAGTGTAAATGCGCAACAGTTCAAAGCAAACGATACGAAGAAGCGTACGAGAAGCGAGAGCAAGAACGAGAGCGTCAACGCTACTTAGAGCAGGTAGATGAAAAGCATAAGCATTGTACGTTAGATAATTACAACGTAACGGATGACAATCAGTATGGGTACACATTAGCAAAGTCATTTGTAGATGGATACGAACGTGTAAATGGACAAGGTATATTCTTTCATGGGCCATGCGGAACAGGAAAATCTCACTTAGCACATGCGATTCGAAATGAATTAACCCAAAAGAACGTCAGAGTCATTTTAGTTAGTGTTCCAGATTTATTCGATAGGTTGAAAGCGACATTCGGAAGAAATGACGGAGTCCAACAAAAGATACTGGACCGATTGTATAAATGCGATGTGTTAATTCTGGATGACCTAGGAGCAGAAAAGCCGAGTGAGTGGGTTGGAGAGGTATTTCATAAAGTTGTCAATTATCGGAACAACAATTTCAAGCCTATGATCATTACGAGTAACTTTTCTATCGATGATATTGCCGACCGTTTCGAAAATCCAAAGACAGGTGACCGACAAATAGGAGAACGAATTGTAGATCGGTTAGCAGAAGTTTGTTACATAGCAGAAGTAAAAGGCGAAAGTAATCGTCGGAAGAGGAATTAAGGAGGAGAAACAAATGCACACACAAACATTTGCAAGTAAATTAGCGCTTATTCAAAAAACAGAAGAACATCTCCAACATCAATTACACATTGCAGAGTGTGAAGATAATCAAGTGTTGGTCGAACATTTTAATTCCATGTTAATTGTGATGATGGATCAGTTTGAAGTCACATTACAAGAGGCGCGTAAAAGAGCAGCTGAAACGGATACTCCACAATTGATAGAGATTGAAGAATATGAGGTGGATGAATTGGATGCAGAAGATTCGGGTATTGAAGCAGGCGTGTACCACGTGTTCAACTTCGCAATGCCAGACGGCACGTTTCACGAAACAGAGCCTATGATAATTGTGCATGAGTAGGAGAAGCAATATAGAAACTAAGGATAGGAGAAGGAATTTATATGAAGAAGTGGAAAACGATATATTTTCATTTTAGATTACCAGTATTATTCGTGCCGGTACAGTTGTGGGAATGGTACTTAATAAAATTACACAATCACAAAAGGTGCAACTTTTG
>JBOFGC010000098.1:0-1781 GCA_051648945.1 Bacilli bacterium | reverse complement strand
TACGTCAGGGACCTTCGCTTTCCTGCGGGGCAGCCGCAAGCCTCCTCGTCGCGGTAAGACTGCTCCTGCGGGGTCTTGCCTGGCTACCTGTCCCGCGGGAGTCTCCGGTCCCTGACTCCGCCTTCCCTTGCGGAGAATTGAGCACGCGTTAAAACCTTTTCATCCATGGGTTGTGAAAAAAGCTGCGCTCGCGTACATGACTAAGTACTATGAAAATAATGTGTTCTCGCGTATGGTTGTGCAGAGCTTGGGGGACTGCGCCAGGCAACTCCGCGTGCCTTTTTGGGCGGGGGCCGTGTGCCTGATTCCAAGGGAGTCTCAGGCGCCTGTCTCCGTACCCTTCAATGATGTGTTAATGGGGGGCGCGTTAAAGTTTTTCATATATGACGATGTGTTCTTGTATTGGGTTTTCTTTGTGGGGAGTGTGGAAATGTGTGGTATTGTGTCGGTTTTGGGAATAATACGACAATTGTAAGCGTTTTCTTTCTTTGTGTGCTATAGTGAGGGTGTAGCAAGTTAACCGCTTCCATATTGCATCTATGAGTGAAATCCTAGAAAAATGGATTGTGGTGTAATACCATTCCAATGTGCAGCAGTGCTGCCATATTTTATCTCTCAATACCATTCCTCCAATGATTTTTTGAAAAAGGACAGAGTGAGAACTCTGTTCTTTTTCGTTGTGTAGAGAAAGTTAAGAGATGGGTTTGGTAAACTTACAAAAAAAATAGTTTACACAAATGAATTTTCTGATTATAATCACTACTAGACATAGATAATTACAGGGGGATATAGTGATGAACACGAGAATGATTTTATTTGTACCTTTATTTGCAGGATTGATGTGTGTACTTGGTCTGGTGAAGGGGATTTATTTACCAGGAAGCACGGTGCCGATTACTGCACAAACGTTAGGGGTAATGTTAGCGGGTATTTTATTAGGCAGTCGCTATGGCGCGCTTAGTCAAATTTTATTTTTAGTATTAGTAGCGCTTGGACTGAAGGTTTTACCGGATGCGCGTGGTGGTCTTGATGTGTTTTTTGGACCGTCTGCAGGGTTTTTACTTAGTTGGCCAGTAGCGGCATTTACGATTGGATTTTTAGTTGAACGATTTCAACTTCGTTCACTTTGGACGCTGCTCATCGCGAATTTTATTGGTGGAATCGTTGTGATTTATCTGATTGGTGCACCGATTATGGCGATGATGTTAGATATGAGCATTGTAAAAGGCTTTGTAGCGATGCAAATTTATGTTCCTGGTGATTTGATAAAAGTAGTGATTGCAAGTTTTGTTGGTGTGTCTGTCCTAAAAGCGCTGCGCGGTACGGTCTATCAATATATAACTTCGAAAACAGCATAAGTGAAAAGAGGGGTCTGAGAGTCAGTGTATTGATTTTCGGACAACTCTTTTTTGTTATTTAGAGAGGGGGGCAAGTGCGATGCTTTTTTCAGAACCAAATGATCTTTCAAAAATTGCGGTCCGTTATGGGGATGATGTTTGGACATATGAACAATGGTGGTGTAGTGTTCGGAATCTCATGAGCGACTTGAAATCCGATGTATTAATTGTTGAAAACGAATTTCCGCCAAGTTCGCTTCTTTGGTTTTGTGTGGCGGCGTATAAGGGGATTGCGGTTCATATTGTTTCACCAATACATACAGCAGAGGAACGAGGTAAACTGATTGACGTATTTCCTAATGCCGAGTGGCGTTGTTCGTCTCGGAATGACTTTTCGACAAAAAAGAATGATAGTGTTGAAGAAAGAAATGAGAGAGATTGCAC